>NZ_JALIQR010000012.1:0-121487 GCF_023634005.1 Bowdeniella massiliensis | reverse complement strand
GCACCGCCGGATGGGACGAGGGGACACACCCCCCCCCCCGCAGCCGCCAGCACCCACTCCGCCTCGGCGAGCGCGCCGGCTGACCTCCCCGAGCATCCGAGCCCGCGCCAACTGCGCGCCTTCGTCCAAGCGCGCTATCGCGGCCAGTTTGACCTCGGCCGCACCAAACGCCTCGCTGATGAGCGCCTGCGCACCATCGTCAACGCGCGCGACGGCGGCTGCGTCTACCCGGGCTGCACCACGCACGCCGCCCTCTGCGAAATCGCGCACATCACCTCGTGGCGGGACGGCGGGCCGACGGACCTCACGAACCTCGCGACGCTGTGCCCTCACCACCACTGGATTACGGAACACCCGGTGGGCGACCCGGATCGCTACTCGATTACCGTCTCGGCCGACGGCCTGCCCGCCATCATCCCGCCCATCCGCGTCGACGCCCGCCAGCGCCCGATCTTCCACGAGCGCTTCGGCCCTGCCTCCTCCCCGGCGCCCTCCCCGCAGCGCTCACCCCACTCGGGCTCGACCTCCCGCGCTGGTCACGCTGACCCGACGAGTGCCGCCCTAGCCGACCGCGCCGGCCACGCACTAGCCGACCCGAAGCTCATCGCTCTAACCGGTCCGGCGGGCATCGCTCTAACCGGCCCGACGGGCATCGCTCTAACCGGCCCGACGGGTCACGCCCCAGCCGACGTCACGGAACACATCCTCGCGGACCGCACCGAGCTAGCTGAGCGCGCCGAACGCGCTGCTGAGCGTGCCGAACGCGCTGCCGAGCGTGCCCTGCGAGCTCTGGAGCGCCGCGAAGCCTCGTCGTCCCGCCGCCACATCACGATGCGAGACGCGGGACCCACCCAACCTCTCGGCCACGAGCCAGCACCGACCCAGCCGCTGCGCCACTACCCGGAACCGACTGAAGCCCCAGGTCTGGCTCAAGCCCCGTCACCAACTCAAGCCCCGGGGCCAGCCCCAGCCCAGTCTCCGATACCGGACAGTTCGCCACCTCGATCCTCGAGCCGAAGTTCGATCCCGAGCCCTCGCGGCCCCTTCACATCAGCGGCAAGAACACTCGCCCCGGCAGGCCGGCCGCGGGAGCAGGCCCCACCCGCAACGCCACCAGCAGGTCAACCACCGCCCGCGAATCCACCGCCGACGCAGGCCCCGGCACCTCCGCCGCCATCCCCGGCAATTTCGCCACCGACGCCGGCCGCCCGACCACTGCAAGCAGCATCACCACCGCAAGCCGCGCCACCGCCGCAGGCGGCGCCACAACTGGCACCGCGCAGCTCACCTCCGTAACAGGCGCCGCGCTCGCGCGCGCCCACAACAAGAAACGGCCTCTCCCAAATCGTCGGGAGAGGCCGTTTCGCTGCGCCTAGCTATGCGCCGCTATGATCGCCCGCACGCACGACGGTCGTCGGCGTCAACGCACCGGCCGCCAGCAGCTGCGCCGGATCCTGCTCGTAGTGCACGAAATCAGCCATCGCGCCGTCGATCAAGCCGGTCGCGCCCGCCTGCACCGCACCCGCACCCGGCCCCGACGCCAGATACGCCCGCGCCCGCCACGTCGCGAAGTCCATGATGTCCCCCGCGGACAGCCCAGCCTCGGCCCATAGCGCGAGCTCATCCGGAAGCGTCCCGTGCCGCAAGGTGCCACCGGCGTCCGAGCCGGGCAGAATCTGCACCCCGGCGTCCACCAGCTGCGCAAGGAGCGCAAACCGCCGCTCGTACAGCCAGCGCATTTGCGCCGCGTAAGCCGGGAACTTCGCTTGCCCGGCGGCCGCGAATTCAGCAAAGTTCGCCGATTGCACGAGCGTCGGAGTTACCGCCACACCGCGCGCCGCCGCCTCGGAAATGTGCTCCTCCAGCATTCCGGATCCATGCTCGATGCAGTCGATGCCCGCCTCCAGCAGCGGGCCAATCGCCTCGGTGGAAAATGCGTGCGCCGTCATGCGCGCGCCCGCCTCATGCGCCGCAGCCACAGCATCGGCGAGAACCTCCGGTTCCCACAGTGACGCGACGACGGCCTCCTGCCCCTGCGAGCGATCAATCCAGTCGGCGACGATCTTGACCCAGCCGTCGCCCGCCCGCGCCTGCCGCGCCACTTCCTCGGGCAGGTCTGCCGCCTCGTCTAGTTCGACGGCCAGGTGCCGCAGGTAACGCTTCGGGCGTGCGACGTGCTGCCCGGCGCGGATAATGAGGGGCACGTCGCCTCGCCCATCCAGGAAGTGCGTATCGGCCTGCGCGCCCGCATCGCGCACGAGCAACGTCCCCGCAGCCAAGTCGGCGCGCGCTTGCGTCACCGCCGTCTCGCGGGCGACGGGCCCCTCGCTACCAAGCCCAATATGGCAGTGGACGTCGACGAGCCCGGGATAGAACCAGCCGGTGAGCTCCGCGGCGGGAGCACTCGCGCCCCCGCTGCCCGCGCTTCCTGCGCCCCCGCTGCCCGCGCTTCCTGCGCCCGCGGGCTCGCGCAGCGTCAACCGCCCATCGACGAGCCAGGCGCGCGAAGCGCTCTGCCCGGAATTAAGAACGACGCGGCCCGATAGGGCCACCACGCGCGCCACGGCGTGCGCCTACTTCTTCAGGAACTTCTCGAGGCCTTCGGGCACCTCGAAGGACTGGTCTGCGCCCGCGGCCGAACCGAGCGAACCCAGCCCGAAGCTCGAGCCCTTCGGCTTCGGTTTGCTCGCCTCTTCGGCCCGCTGGCGTGCCTTGCGCTCCATCTCAGCTTCCTGGCGCGCCCGCTTCGCCGGGTTACCCGACTTGCCCTTGGGGCGCTTCTTCGCGGGGGCCTGCCGCCCGCGCGCCTTCTTGCCCATCCCGGGCATGTTCCCCATCCCCGGCATACCGCCAAGGCCGCCCATACCGCCGGGGCCGCCCATGCCCCCGCCGGAGCGCGCCATCGACTCCATCATCGTCTTGGCCTGCAAATAGCGTTCGACGAAGGCGTTAATCTCCGCCACCGTCGTGCCCGAACCGCGCGCGATGCGCGAGCGCCGCGAGCCGTTCAGGATCTTGACGTTCGCGCGCTCGGCGGGCGTCATCGATCGCACGATCGCCTCGATCCGATCCACTTCACGCTCATCGAAGTTGTCGAGCTGATCGCGCAGCTGCCCCATACCGGGCAGCATTCCCAGCATTTTCTTCATCGAGCCCATGCGCCGCAGCTGGCCGAGCTGGCTGAGGAAGTCATCGAGCGTGAACGCGCCCTGCCCGAGCTTCTCGGCCATCTTTTCGGCCTCGCCCTCATCGAAGGCCTTTTCGGCCTGTTCGATCAGGGTCATGACGTCGCCCATGTCGAGGATTCGCGACGCCATGCGATCGGCGTGGAAGCGCTCGAAGTCGCCGAGCTTTTCACCGGTGGAGGCAAACAGCACGGGCACGCCCGTCACGGTCCGCACGGACAGCGCCGCACCACCGCGCGCATCGCCATCGAGCTTTGACAGCACGACGCCCGTGAAGCCGACGCCGTCGCGGAAGGCCTCGGCGGTGTGCACGGCGTCCTGGCCGATCATCGCATCGAGCACGAACAGGATCTCGTCGGGGTGGACGGCGTCGCGAATGTCGATCGCCTGCTGCATCATTTCCTGGTCGACGCCGAGCCGGCCCGCGGTATCGACGATGACGACGTCGTGCAGCCGCGATTTCGCCGTCGCGAGGCCGCTGCGCGCCACCTCGACGGGATTGCCGACGCCGTTGCCGGGTTCGGGCGCCCACACGGGTACTCCCGCCTGTTCGCCCACGACCTGCAGCTGCGTCACCGCGTTCGGGCGCTGCAGGTCGGATGCTACGAGCAGCGGCGTGTGGCCGGCTTCGCGCAGCCACTTGCCGAGCTTGCCGGCGAGCGTCGTCTTACCCGCACCCTGCAGGCCCGCCAGCATGATGACGGTCGGGCCAGTTTTGGCAAAGCGCAGCTCGCGGGTGGCGCCGCCGAGGATTTCGATCAGTTCCTCGTTGACGATCTTGATGATCTGCTGGCCGGGGTTCAGCGCCGCGGAGACCTCCACGCCGCGCGCTTTTTCCCGCACCTGGGAGGTGAAGGCCCGCACGGCCGGCAGTGCGACGTCGGCATCGAGCAGCGCGCGCCTGATCTCCCCGATCGTCGTATCGATGTCGGCGTCGGTCAGCCGCCCCTTGCCGCGCAGGTTTTTAAACGACGCGGTGATCCGGTCAGAAAGCGTTGCGAACACGAAAAATCCTTACCTGATGAGGAATCCGGTCATATCTGCCCCATAGTCTATTGCGTTCGCCGCCGGAGGTCTTCTCACCCCACCCGCCGCTCGTTACAACATTGCATACAGCAGGGGGTGCGGGCGAGCGTGCCCCGAGCACGACCCAAGCGAACGCGACGGCGACAAGAACCTCACCGACCTCACCTTCAACGCCGGCAGCAAGGAAGCTGAGGGCACGGTGGTGTTCTACATCGACGGCTACCACCTCGCCGAGGTCCCGGTGAAGAACGGCACCGCGACGTGGAGCGAGATGATCGGCTCGCAGACCTCGAATTTCCAGGCCGTGTTCGTGCCAACCAAGGGTGCCGCCCGTTGGATCAGCGCGCCGCTGACTTCCACAACGGGCCAGAAGGCCGTCTCCACGCAGGATGCCGGAGAATTCCCTGAGGAAACCCCCGATGCGCAGGCTGGCGAGTTCTCGAAGGGCGAGGTCACCGTCGGTGCGCGTGATGTGTCCGTCACTGCGCGGCCACAGAGCAACAGCGACCTCATCAACATCGACACCAAGCCAGCGGATGATTCGCTGATCTATAACGTCACCGGCGGCTTCTATGAGGAAGGCTACGACGAGCCGACCTGCCCGGTTGAAGGCGTGAGCGGGCCTGGCCGCCGCACCATCGTGGCCGACAGCGAGTACTGCAAGGGCGACGGCTATTCGCTTCGCCTCGCGCTGGAGCCGCAGCCGCGCGCTGCGATCGGCAACACGGACGTGATCGACCTTGGCCAGGTGAGCGGCAAGGGTAAGACGGTTGAGACGCAGTTCTCCGGCGTCGGGGAAAGCAACGAGCCGGCGCCAGGTGAGCCTGTACCGAACCCGGGAGAGGGCGACGACGACGGAAACGACGGTTCCGACGGCGCGATCCTCGACACGCCTGTGACGATCAACAACGGCCACGTGGACTTGCGCGCTATGGAGGTTGACGGGAAGTTCTCTGTGGCGTTGGGTGATGATTCGCGTCAGCACGCCAAGGAGTCCGTGCTCCGAACCATCAACTCGACGACCCTGGAGGTCACCAAGCTCGCGAAGGTCAAGCGTGAAGGCAACGTGCTGGCCGATGAGAGCTATGACGTGCTCGGCCCGAAGGGCAGCGAGCTGTATGTTCTGCCGCAGGGTCAGCAGCCGGGGCGTGTGTGGCCGGGCTTCTCGAGCGAGACCCTGGACCGCGTGAAGTACCCCGAGGGCGCAACCATGACGCTCACCCCGGTGAGCGCCCCTGAGGGCGGCAAGTGGTTTGCGTACACCGAGAACCTGGGCGCCATCAACCGGATGTATGCCTCGATCGAGAAGGCATCGGACGTGCCGTTGCCTCCGGGCACGCACATGCACACCGCGTGGGCGTTCACTAAGCCGGGCACCTACACGATCGATGTGACCGCCCGTGCCAAGCAGGCCGGCGACGACGAGCAGGGTGCCCTGGCCCGCAGCGCTGCCGCAAATAACGACGGCGGGGGGGCTACGGCTGAAACGCAGCGGCTGACGTTCGTGGTCGAGAAGAAGTCCGCCACCGACGAGCCGGGCGACACCGAACCTCCAGTGGAGGAACCGAGTGAGGAGCCAACGGACGAGCCAGGTGACGAGCCAACCGACCAGCCGACGGATCAGCCAACGCCGGGCGAGCCGGGCGACCAGCCGACCGACCAGCCAACTGAGCAACCGGGCGACGATGTGGCGCCGGAGGAGCCAACCGACCAGCCAACCGAGGGAATGGTGCCGGGCCAGCCAGCCGACCCAGCGCAACCGGACGCCACCGACAACGCTGGCGGCACCGATAACGCCGACAACGCTGGCGGCACCGATAACGCAAGCCCCCCATCGGACGCTGGGGGAGCGTTGGCACGCACGGGCTGAGGTTGTGCCAGGCGCGCTTGCCGCTGTGACTGTTGTGGCGGGTATGGCGTTGTTGATGGTGATGCGCCGTCGCCGCGCCTAAGGCGTCCGGAGGCGGTTCTTGCCGTTTCGGTTCTTGCGTAGCCAGGCGCTCGTGGACGCGGTGTTCATCTTCGGGAGGAATCCGCGCAGTGTGATGAGCACGCCGTAAATGACCGAGTACAGTGCGAGGCGGTAGAGGAACGTGAGGAAGTCGTTGATCTCGCGGATCTTGTTGCCGTCGGTGTCCACGATGACGTTTTCGCCGCTGATGACTATTTCGGCTTGCGAGGGTTTTTCGACAACGGCGCTGCCGGAGAGGTATTCGCCTTCGTTGAGGAACAGCTTCTCGAACGGCGCGTTGTAGATCGGGTTGCCGGGGACGTCCAGGAATGCGCTGACGACGGCGCCGAACAGGAATAGGTAGGCCCCGTAATTGCTCCACCCGTTGGATGGGAGGAGCAATATCAGGAAGAGCCCGAGGAGAACCCCGGAGGCGACCCACGGGATTTCGAACATCACTACGAGCAGGAGCATGACCAGCCGTATCCCGAGGATGAACAGTCCGACGTAAATGAGCACGGCAAGAACGTTGAGGACGGTCTGGAGTGGCTTCGGGAGCCTCTTGATGGCCCGGCGTATCCTCGTTGTTCGCTTAGGCTGCGTATAACTTGGACCCTTCACGCGCTTCGACGCTTTCTCGGGCTTCGATGGATTCGTTTGTTCTGGTGGGGGGGTCACGGCGGGGTCCTTTATAGCCGATGCAGCACACCGCTTCCGCTGATGTCGCTGCGGGAACCTGAAGCTAAAGGTCAATTGAAGTACCTTTTGAGGTCAAGTTAGCGGGCTGAGGTGAACTGGTCAGCGGCCGCCGGTGAACGGCAGGTGAACCCGGTGGCGGTGTGGACTTGCCGCAGCTCCACACTGGAATCCAGCCGGTAGCGCACCTCTATCCCTTTCACTGCTCTCCCAGTTAATGTGGACGCATACCCCCTTTTACTGCCCAAGGGGGTGTCCCCGAATGAGTTCAACCGCGTTCTATCAGACTGTTGTTTGGAATACAGCTGATAAGTTTTTGCGCTCCATTGTGGAACCGGAGGATTACGGGGACTGCATTCTGCCGTTGACCGTATTGCGGCGCCTTGAGTGTATTCTCGCGCCTGCTAAGGACGAAGTGCTTGATCTGGTGTCGCAACTCCGTTCGGAGGGGTATAGCAATGCGATGATCGACTGGCAGGTGCAGCAGGAGTTTGACTTGTCGTTCTATAACTCGTCGCGGCTGGATCTGACGCGGATTGCCCAACTTGACGACCATGTCTATGAGTCGCTGATGGAGTATGTTGGCTCGTTTTCGTCGTCGATCCGTGACATTTGGGATGCATTTGATTTCGAGGTGCGGATGAAGACCCTCGACTCAGCTTCTCGCCTGTGGCAGGCAGTTAAGCATTTCGCGGGTATCGATATGAGTGTGGAAGCGCTGCCTGATACGCAGATGGGCGACCTTCGACACGAAGGGTAAAGCAGCCGGTGCTTTCTATACTCCGCGAGACGCTATCCGTTTGATGGTGGACATTCTTTTCGCGTCGGATGACGTTGGGTTGACTGAGAATGGTGCCTCGCGGGCTGTCTACGATCCCGCGGCCGATACCGGCGGCACCGTCGTCGTCGAAACCCGCCGCGCCTCCGGCTCGACCTCCACCTTCCGCAGCGTCTCGCTCACCCAGATCAACGACAACTACACCAACGTCACGAAGACCCTCGACGTCATCAACGCCAAACCCTGGCAGATCGGCAAGGTCGACTACCGCTGGGAGGTGACCTTCGCGCCCGGCGAGCTCGCCCAGCGCAAGGAGGGCGTCATGGTCAACCTTGGCTACGCAGACGGCGGCGTCATCGACGGTCGCATCACGCATGAACTCGTGATCGACGGGAAGCCGACGGGCCATATCTTCTGAGCCCGCGCAACCTCGCAGCCGGGGCCGAGCAGCCTCGCGGCGGGCCGCCGCTTAGCCGGCGAGGATCGCGTCGACGAAGCCCTCGGCGTCAAACGGCGCGAGGTCGTCCGCCCCCTCGCCAAGTCCGACGAACTTCACGGGGACGCCGAGCTCACGCTGCACGGCCACGACGATCCCGCCCTTGGCCGAACCATCGAGCTTCGTTAGCACGATGCCCGTAACGTCCACGGCCTCGGAGAAGACCTGCGCCTGGCGCATGCCGTTCTGGCCCGTCGTCGCATCAAGGACGAGCAGCACTTCGCGCACCGGCGCGCGGCGCGACATCACGCGCTTGATCTTGCCGAGTTCGTCCATGAGGTGGGCCTTGTTTTGCAGGCGCCCCGCGGTATCGACGAGCACGACGTCGGCGCCGTCGGCCGCGCCCTGACGCACAGCCTCGAACGCGACCGAGGCCGGATCGGCGCCCTCCTTATCGCTTTTCACGACGGGCACGCCCACGCGCTCGCCCCACGTGGAGAGCTGCTGGACGGCGGCGGCGCGGAAGGTATCGGCGGCGCCGAGCACGACGTCGTGGCCCTCGGCGACGAGGACGCGCGCGATCTTGCCGACCGTCGTCGTCTTGCCGGCGCCGTTGACGCCGACGACGAGGATGCTTGCGGGGTGCTTTTCGCCGTCGTCGCCGACGACGTGTTCGATCTTCAGGGCGCGATCCATGCTGGGATCGACCAGGCGCAACAGCTCATCGCGCAGCACGCCCTGGATCGCCGCGGGATCGCTCGTGCCGAGCACCTTGGCCTGGGTGCGCAGGTGGTCCATGAGCTCCGTCGTCGGGCCAAGGCCGAGGTCCGCCATGAGGAGCGTCTCCTCGATCTCCTCCCAGTCCTCCTCGCGCAGATCGCCGCGCGACAGGATCGCGAGCAGGCGGTTGCCGAGCGCTCCGGAGCGCGACAGCCGCGCCTTCAGGCGCTGGAAACGCGTGCCGGCAGCCTCGGGACGCTCCAGCGTCGGCGCCGAGACGCCCGCGCCCGAGCCCGCGCCGGAGCCAGCACCCCCGCCACTGGCCGGATCGGTCAGCGGCGGCTGATCGCGCTCGCCGGTTTCGGCGCCGGCCCCGCCCGGGAACGGGCTGCGCTGCTCGGGCGGCAGCTGGGCGCGGCGCGATTTTCGCACCCCGGCAACGAGCGCGACAATACCGAGCAGGAGGATGACGACGAGTCCGGCAATGAGGGCGTATTCTTGGCCAGTCATGCCCCCATTGTCGCCGAGAATTGCCGCGCACCCAAACGAGATCTAGCCTTGCCGCATGGCTAACCTCGCACCCATCGCGTTTCCGCTCGTGCTCGTTGCGCTGCTGTGGGCCGGGCTCGGCGGCATGGTCGCCTACCAGCAGCATCGGCCACATTCCGCGCTGCGGGGCCTGATCGCCGTCGCGGCGCTCGTGGTGTTCGTGCTGAGCGTCGTTGCTGGGCGCTCGCTGGACCTCACCGCGGCAGCGCGCGTGTGGGGCATCGTGATCGTGCTCGCCGCCGGAGTCGCGGGTTACGTCGTGGGGTCGAGCCTTGCGCGGCGCGGCGGGCAGCGCCAGCCCTAGAGCCGCTGCGAAATAACGGCAGAAACCCCGTCGCGCATCGAGACGCCATACAGGGCGTCGGCAATTTCCATCGTGCGCTTTTGATGCGTGATGACGATGAGCTGGGAGTCGCGCTGCAGCTCGGCGAAGATGCCGAGCAGGCGGTCCAGGTTGCGGTCATCGAGCGCCGCCTCGACCTCGTCCATGACGTAAAACGGTGAGGGCCGCGCCTTAAAGATCGCGACGAGCAGCGCGATGGCCGTGAGCGAGCGCTCCCCGCCGGACAGCAGCGAGAGCCGCTTGACCTTCTTGCCCGCGGGCCGCGCCTCCACCTCGATGCCGGTGGTGAGCATGTCCTCGGGGTCCGTCAGCACGAGGCGCCCCTCACCGCCGGGAAACAGGCGGTCGAAGACGCCCGTGAACTCGCGCGCCGTATCGGCATAGGCCTCGGTGAAGACGCGCTCGACGCGCTCATCGATCTCGCGCACGATCGTCAGCAGATCGGCGCGCGACTTCTTGATATCCGCGACCTGCGTGGCAAGGAAGTTGTGGCGCTCGTTCAGCGCGGCATGCTCCTCCAGCGCGAGCGGGTTGATCTTGCCGAGGCGCGCGACGTCACGCTCCGCGCGCTTGAGGCGCTTTTCCTGCTGCTCGCGCACATACGGCTGCTCGACGCGCACCTCCTCGCCGTCGGCGTCCGTTGTGACTTCGACGAGCGGCATGTGCGGCCCGAATTCCTCGACGAGCGTGTCCGCATCGAGCGCGAGCTCCTCGCTGATGCGCGCCGCGAGCGCCTCCAGGCGCAGGGTTAGCTCCGCGCGCGCGAGTTCCTCGCGGTGGGCGGCGTCGGTGAGCTCGGTCAGGCGCGTGCTCGCCTCGTCAATGGCCGCGCGCGCGGCGGCGAGCTCCCGCTGGTGTTCGGTCTGGGCGGCTTCGGCGGCCTCGCGCTCATCCTGGGCGCGCGCCACGGACTCGGCGATGGCGGCAAGGGCGGCGTCGGCATCGGCGCGCACACCATCGGCGACGCGCGCGGCGGCCTCGCGGCGCCGGTGACGTTCCTCGGCGCGGCGCCGCGCGGTGCGCTCCGCCTCGGCTGCTTCGGCGAGCTGTTGCGCCCGGCCCGATAGCGCGCTCACGCGCTCCTGGATCGTGCGCAATTGCAAGCGCGCGTCCGTCTCCGCGCGGCGCGCGAGCGTGGCGGCTTCGGCGGCCGTATCGCGCTCGCGCTGCGCCTCGGTGAGATCCGCCTCGGCATCCTGCGGCGCTTTTTCGGCGACGACGAGCCGCTCGCGTAGCTCGGCAAGTTCCTCGGCGTGCGCCGCGAGCTCGGTATCGAGGCGGGCGATCGCGGGCCCGGTGCGCTCGACCTCCGCCTGCGCCGAACGCAGCGTCGCCGATAGGCGTGCCAACTTCTGGTTCGATTGCGCGGCGCTGGCGTCCGCGTCGCGTACGGCGCTCAGGCTGGCCGCGACGGCACGTCGGGCCTCCTCGGCGGCGACGTCCGCGGCCTCGCGCTCGCGCTGCAGCTCGCCGGCGCGCGCTTCGGCGGCGGCGCGGGCTTCGGCGGCCTCATCGTAGCGGGCTTGAAGTTCGATCAGTGAGCCGGCGGCGCTCCCTCCGCCGCTGACGCGCGCCCCATCGATGACGTCACCGGCCGCGGTGACGATCCGCAGATGCGGGTGGGCCGCGGCGATGTCGCGCGCCTCGGCGATGTCTGCTGCGAGGGCGGTGCGACTCAGCAGCGCGGTGATCGCCGCGGCGTATTCGGGCTCCTTCACCTCGACGACGTCCAGCGCCGCCGCCAGTCCCGCGGGCACCTCGCGCTCACCGGCCCGTCGTCCCTGCTCATGCGTCTCCGGTTCAGCGGCGCTTGCTGCCTGCGCCTCTTCGCCCGCGTGCGCGAGGCGCACACTGCCCGCGTCTGTCGCTCGGGCGTGATCTAGCGCCGCCAGCGCGGCCGCGAGGTCCGCGGTGAGCGCCGCCTCCGCAAAGTCGCCCAGCGCCGCCGCGATCGCGGCACGCCACGGCTCGGCGACGCTGATCGCCTGCGGTACCAGCACGGCCGCGTGCCCGTCGGCGACGAGCTGGGCGGTCCCATCGCGCCGATCGAGTGAGAGCGCGAGCGTGTCCATCTGCGCCGTCGCCACCTGGACGCGCGAGCGCTCGGCACGTTCGGCCTCCGCGAGCTGCTTGGCGCTGCGGTCGGCGGTATCGGCGGCCGCGAGCGCGCGGGCATGCGCGGCCTCCAGATCCTCGCCGACGCCGACACTCGCGGCGATGGCACGTTCCAGCTCGGTGTAGTCCGCCTCGGCGGCCCGGGCGCGTTCTTCGGCCTCGACGAGGGAGTCCGCCAGCCGGCCCCGCTCCGCGCGCGCCGCCTCGATGCGTGACTCGCGCGCCGCGACCTGGCCGGCGAGCCGCGCCAGCCCCTCGCGTCGATCCGCCACCCCGCGGTGCACAGCAGCGAGCCGATGCTCGGCAGTGCGTTCGGCCTCCTCGGCCGCGCCGCGCCGCTCGCTCGCCCCCGCAAGCGCCTGCTCGGCCGCCTCCTGCTCGCCGTGCAGTTCGGCCTCGGCGGCCCGCGCCGAGCGTGCCTGGCCCTCGAGCTCTTCGGGGTCCGGGCCGGAAAACGTCGGCGCGGGGGCGTCAAGGAAGCGGGCCCGTTCGCGCGCGAGGCTCTGGATCGATCCGAGCCGTTCGCGCAGCGTCGTCAGCGCCACGACGGTATCGGCCGCCGCGCGCACCCGCGGCCCGGCCGTCTGCGCCGCCGCCTCTAGCTCGGCGAGGACCCCGCGCAACCGCCCTAGCTCGGCCTGCGCCGCCGCCCGCTGCTCGCCCAGCTCCCGCTCGCCCTGGGACTCGCTGGCCAGTTGCGCGCTCAGCTGCGCGTAATCGTCGGCATACAGCCGCGATTTCGCATCGCGCAGGTCCGCCTGGATCACCTGGGCGCGCCGCGCCACGTCGGCCTGCCGCGCGAGCGGCCCGAGCTGCCGCCGAATCTCCGCGGTGAGGTCCTCCAGCCGGTTGAGGTTCGCGGCCATCGTCTCCAGCTTGCGCAGCGCGCGGTCCTTGCGCCGGCGATGCTTGAGGACGCCCGCGGCCTCCTCGATGAAGCCCCGCCGCTCCTCGGGCGTGGCGTGCAGCACGGCGTCGAGCTGCCCCTGCCCCACGATGACGTGCATCTGGCGCCCCATGCCGGTATCGGAGAGCAGCTCTTGGATGTCCAGCAGCCGGCAAGCCGTGCCGTTGATCGCATACTCCGAGCCGCCGGAGCGAAACAGCGTGCGCGAGATCGTCACCTCGGAGTAGTCGATCGGCAGCGCCCCGTCGGTGTTATCAATCGTGAGCGAAACTTCGGCGCGCCCGAGCGCCGGCCGCGAGCTCGTTCCCGCGAAGACGACGTCGGCCATATTCCCGCCGCGCAGCGCCTTGGCGCCCTGCTCGCCCATGACCCAGGCGAGGGCGTCGACGACGTTAGATTTGCCGGACCCGTTCGGCCCGACGACGCACGTGATGCCCGGCTCGAATTTCAGGGTCGTCGCAGACGCGAACGACTTAAAGCCGCGCAGCGTCAGCGTTTTGAGATGCACGCCTTGAGCTTACCGGCTCGGGCGGTGCGTTGCGGAAAATCGCGCCGCGCCTACACTGGCGAGGATGGCCGAGCTCGCGAACCTTTCCCCGCTTGGTCAGTTGCGCGCCGGCAAGCTCGGGCGGCCACTGACCAATCTCGTCATCGGCCAGATCCTGTTCGGCGTCTCGATGGCGATGATGATCCGCGCCGGGCTCGGCACGATGCCTTGGGACGTGCTGCACGTCGGCCTGCCGCTTCCCGCCGCGATCGCGCTGATGCTGGGCGGCGTGCTGGGCCTCGGCACGGTCGTCTACGCCCTCGCGATCGGGCCGCTGACGCAGCTGTTCTTGCCGCGCCTGACGATCGAGCTCGAATCCAATCCGCGCCGCCCCAAAGCGACAAGCCCCGTGACCCGCGCAACAATAAGGGGCATGACAACGCCATCTAGCGCCCCCTTCGAGTTTGCTGGCACCTGGCCCGCGCGCCTGATCGCCACCGCTATCCACGCCGGCCACGGCCTGCGGCCCGAGCTCACCGAGCTCATGGCCCTACCCGAGGCCGATCGCCTGCGCGAGGAGGATCCGTTCACCGATCGCCTCATCGACGGCTTCGATACGCGCGTCTACGTTGACCGTTCGCGCTTCGAGGTGGATCTCAACCGCGACGCCGACGGCGCCGTGTATCGCAGCCCCGCCGAGGCCTGGGACCTGAAGGTCTGGCACGATACGGAGCTCGACGCGGCAAACGTCGCTGCCTCCCGCGAGATCCACACCGCGTTTTACGACGAGCTGCGCGCCCGTCTGGATGAGTGCGCGAAGCATGGCCCGTTCGTGATCTACGACGTGCACTCCTATAACCATCGCCGCGACGGCGCCGATAGGCCCGCTGCCCCCGAGGCCGATAACCCCGAGGTCAACGTCGGCACCGGCTCGCTCAACTCCGAGCGCTTCGGCGGCGTCGTCACCGCATTTATGGGCGCCCTGCAGGCCCAGCGCGTGCCCTGGGGCACGCTCGATGTGCGCGAGAACGTACGCTTTTTCGGTGGCAACCTCGCGCGGTGGGTGCACGAGAACTACCCCGAGACGGGCATCGTCCTTGCGCTCGAGTTCAAAAAGACGTTCATGGACGAGTGGAGCGGCATTCCCGACGAGGAACACCTGCGGGCGCTGAACGCGGCCCTGCGCGAGACGGTGCCGGCCACGCTCGCGGCACTCGACAAGCTGGAGGCGCCGTGAGCGAGGAGTACGCGCAGATCTCCACCGATCGCCCGGGCGGCGCCGCGACAGGGCTTGCCGCCGGCGACCTCGCCGTCGATCACGCCCTCGCGCTGCTGTCCTCCTCGATGCGTTTTCTGCTCGATGTCACGCCCGATAACGCCGACGAGATCCGCGAGCCCTTCCTCGCCGGCGAGGTCGATGAGCCGGAGTTTTCCTACCGCGAGCTCGACGCCGATCCGGACGTGCTCGACGCGATGCTCGATTTCATCGCCTTTGACGCCGTCGCCGATCCATCGCTCGGTTCACTGCTGCGCGCCAAGGCCCGCGACGTGCGCCTGCAGATCGAGATGCTGCGCGCCCGCGGCACCGCGGACTTCAAGAACCTCTCACTCGAGCTCTACGGCTCGGTGACGCCCGCCCTGCGCGAGGTCGCCGAGCACCTCCTTTCCGACGTGCCGCCAGAGGCGCCGCGCGCCGATAGCGTCGACGCCGAGGAATTTCTGGAGCTCGCGCTCGCCGAGTTCGACTACTACCGCGAGCAGGACGGCGACATCGCGATGAACGCCGAAGTGCGTGACGACGTCGTCGGCGTCCTCGTCGCCGGCGATACGCTCATGATCAGCCAGTCGGCGCACATTGCTCGCGAGCGCGCGAACGCGCTGCTGCAGCATGAGGTCGGCACGCACCTCGTCACGCAGGTCAACGGCGCCCACCAGCCGATCAAGCTGCTCGGCGCGGGCCTGGCCCGCTACGACGAAACCCAGGAGGGCCTGGCCGTGCTCGCGGAGATCGCCTGCGGCGGCCTCACGCGCTCGCGGCTGCGGCAGCTCGCGGCGCGCGTGCTCACCGTCGACGCGATGCTCGCCGGCGCCAGTTTCCGCGAGGCCTTCAACGCACTGACCGCAGCCGAGTTCACGCCCGCGAGCGCCTACACCACCGTCATGCGCGTCTACCGCGGCGGCGGCTTTACCAAGGACGCCATCTACCTGCGCGGCCTCGTGGACCTGCTAGCCCATGTGCGCGAGGACGGTAACCTCGGGCACCTGTGGCTCGGCAAGTTTGCGCTGCAGGATCTGCCGCTCGTGCGTGACCTCGCCGAGCGCGGCATCCTCGCGCCCGCGCGCCTGACCCCGCGCTACGTCACCGAGCCCTTCATGGCCGAGCGCCTCACCGCGGCCGCCGACGCCGACCTCGCGAGCCTCGTCGTGACGCTCGAGAGCTAACGCCCGACCATTCTTGCCGCACCACCCCCAACCTGGAAAAGGACCCCCGCATGAAAATCGGATTTGTTGTCAACGACGTCGCGACCGAGGAGCCGTTTTATACGACGACGCGCCTGGCGATGGCGGCCACCCAGGCCGGGCACGAGACCTGGCTCATGGGCATGGGCGATTTCGGCTATGAGCCGGACTCGACGCTGTCCGCGCGGGCCTCGGCCGGCCAGCCCGGTAAGTCCTACCGCTCGCTGGAGCGCTACTTGGAGGACGTGCAAAAGCCGGATCAGGAAAAGCTCGTCTCGGTGTCCGACTTCGACGTCATCATGCTGCGGGCCGATCCGGCCGATGACGCGAGCGAAAACCCGTGGGCGAACACCGCGGGCGTCGCCTTCGGTCAGCTCATTGCATCCTCAGGCGTCCTCGTCGTCAACGACCCGACCTCGCTCGCCGGGGCGCTATCCAAGGCCTATTTCCAGCATTTCCCGGAGGCGGTGCGCCCGCGCACGCTGATCTCACGCAATGAGGAGCGCATCCGCGATTTCGTCGACGAGCTCGGCGGCCGCGCGGTGCTCAAGCCGCTGCAGGGCTCGGGAGGCTCGGGCGTCTTCCTCGTCAACACGAAGGAATCGCCCAACCTCGCCCAGATCGTGGAGGCCATTTCGCGCGACGGCTACGTCGTCGCCCAGGAATACCTTCCCGAGGCGATGGACGGCGACGTGCGCATGTTCGTTATGAACGGGGAGCCGCTGAAGGTGGGCGACGCCTACGCGGCCTTCCGACGGGTGCCCTCCAGCTCGGATGTGCGCTCGAACATGTCGAGCGGTGGTAAGGCCCAGGCCGTGAAGGTCACCGAGGAGATGCTGCACCTCGTCGAGCTCGTGCGCCCCAAACTCCAAGCCGACGGGATGTTCCTCGTCGGGCTCGACATCGTCGGCGACAAGCTCATGGAGGTCAACGTCTTCTCGCCCGGCGGGCTCGGCTCCTGCCAGCAGCTCTACGACGTCGACTTCGCCCCCGCCGTGATCGCGGACCTGGAGCGCAAGATCGCGATCCGCGACCACTACGGCAACGAGCTCACTAACGCCCGCCTCGCGAGCGTCTAGTTGTTGAGGTAAATGACCGCCGAGTAGGGCGCGATGTCCAGCTGGTTCGCGCCGCCCTCGCCAAGGCCCGGCGTTTCGTGATTGCCAAAGAGCTGGCTGTAGCGGCTCGCGTCGGAGTTAAAGACGACGCGCCAGTTGCCCGGCAGATCGATCGGCACTTGCTTGGCGTCGGCGGAGAAGTTCGCCGCGATGAGCGCCGCCGCGCCGTCGATCGTGCCGCGCGTGAAGGCCAGCACCTTCGCCTCGTTATCGGCGATGATGATGTTCGTCTGCGAGCCCTGCAGCGCCGCAGATTCGCCGTAGAGGTTGCGCCGCAGTGAGATGACGTCGCGGAACATTTGCGTCAGGTCGCGCAGCTCCCAGGCCTGCTCCCAGTCCAGCGGCACGGTGTCGCGGAACCATTCGCCCTCGAGGAACTCCTGGCCCTGGAAGAGCATCGGGATGCCGGGGGCGGTCAGCGTGAGGATCGCCCCGAGGGTCGCGCGCTTTTGCGCGGCCCAGCCCGTCGGATCGGCCTCATCGACCTCGCTTGGCACGCGCGCCGAACCGTTGGCGACCTCGTCGTGCGATTCGGTGTAGATGACGCGATCGAAGGGGTGGTGGTATTCGTGCGTGATGGCTGCCGCGAGCGCATCGATGGAGCGCGCTGCGTCGTCGGGCGTGGTGAGGGCCGCCCGCACGGGGTGGACGAACTCGCTATCCCACTGGGCGTGCATCGCGCCGCCGCCTTCGGCCGGATCGGTGACGGCGGCGTCGTTGTGCAGGTCCTCGGCGATCGCGAGCCGGCCGGGGAACTCCGAGCGCACGAGCCGCGCCACGTCGCCCATCATCGTCCAACCCTCTTCGATATCGTCGCCGAAGCCGTTGCCGGCGCGCATGTAGGGCGTCATATCGAGCCGTAGCCCGTCCATGTGGTAGTCGCGCAGCCACATGCGGGCGTTATCGAGGATGAAGTCGCGCACCTCGCGCCGGCCGTAGTCGGGCCGGGTATCGCCCCAGGGCGTGGCCGAGCGCCAGTCCTGGTAGAAGTAGATGCCGCCCTTGTCGTTTTCGCTCCAGCCGTCGAACTGCCAGATGGACAGATCCGAGGGGCCGAAGTGGTTGTAGACGACGTCGACGATGACAGCGATGCCGTTTTTGTGCGCCTCGCGCACGAAGGTCTTCAGCGCATCGGGCCCGCCGTAGCTGGATTCGACGGCGAACATGTGGGCCGGGTTGTAGCCCCAAGAGATATCGCCCGCGAACTCCATGAGCGGCATGAGCTCGATCGCGTTGACGCCGAGCTCGCGCAGGTAGCCGAGCTTGCCGGTGAGGTCGTTCAGGTCCGCGCCGGAATCGTCGGCGGGAACGAAGGAGCCGATGTGCGTTTCGTAGATGACGAGCTGGTGCGCGCGCGGGGTGTCGAACGCGTCGTCGTCCTGCCAGTCGAAGTCGGCGTGGTTATAGAGCACGCCGTTGCCGACGGAGTTCGTCACGCGCGCGGCGCGCGGGTCGATGCGGTAGAACGAGTTCTCGCCGTTGGTGATGATGAACTGGTATTCCTGACCGGTCTGCGCGCCCGGCACCTCGCCGTAGAAGTGGCCGTTGCCTTCATCGGCTAGCGCGTTCGCGGACTCATTCCAGTCGTTAAAATCGCCGACGACGTGTACGGCGTCGGCATTGGGCGCCCAGACGCGAAAGGCATAGCCACCCTCGATCGGAAAGGCGCCCATCCCCGGTTGTGCTTCACTCATCGATTATCGTCCTCACGGTTAATAGCGGGGCAGCCCGCAACGAAAAACTGCCGCGCCACCGCTCATCGGTGTCGCCACAGTGTGATCGTAGCGCGCTCGCGGCGCGCTCGCGCGGTGAGGCTTAACGCTTGGGAATATCGGGCGGGCCCGCCTCCATCCCCTCCCGAATCCACCCGCACGAAACTGCGTTGCGGTAATAGCCGTTGAGCACATCACGACGCGCTTGCTCATCCAACAGGCGATTGGGGACGACCGCGAGTTCGAGCCAATCGCTATCTTCGACGTAGGCGTCCGAAGAGCACGCCGCGATAATCGTCCAGTCCGGCGAGGCGTCGTCGGAGAGATCGCTTTCGGCTTCCGCACCCTCAGTAAGTGGCACAAACTGATAGACCCGGGACGCGTCGTTGGGAATCACCGCCGCGGCGTCCCTGAGCGTCATCCCGGTAAGGTAATGGTCTCGAACCTTGGGGTTGGTCTCGGCGCATCCGGAAAGCAGCACTGCGGAAAGACCTAAGGAAAGTCCAATAGCATGCAGACCCTTAGCCACATTGAACCCCCATTTTGTCCGGCCGGTACGACGTTAGCCAGCCCGAGAGATTGTTAGACACTGTGAAACCATCAATGCGCTTCTGGTGGCGAATCTTGTACCTGAAACGAGTGCCAGATGAGTACGCGTTGTAGTGCGCTCCCTTTGGCAAGGCAGGTGACTCGCATTGGACACTAACTGAAATCGTCCGACTAGCCTCGATCCCCAGCTGACCAGCGAGCCACCCTTTGGAAGCCCCTACCCCAACCTGGATGCTATTCGAAACGCTTCTTGACTTAACGATCGCACACTTGGAGTTTGGCACGTTGACAACACAGTAACCCAGCAAGGGGCCTCTTGCACGTCGTTGGATGCTCTTGTTCTCCACTGAATACACGTTGCGAACCGACGGCCTACGCATGACATTGCTCGACCCGTCGATTGAGTCGTCCATTCCTATTTCGTCGTTGGTTCGATTCTCACTCGCTTAGGTGGGAACGATTCCGGCAAAACCGGCCAAAAAAAACGCACCGCAGGCAATGAATTTCATCGTTGACATGATTCTTAAATTCGCTGACCAACTTCTTCGTTGGACTGTCTACATTCTAGCGCGCTCCCGTGGTCGATGTCACGCAATCGAGCTGACTCATCAGAAACCTCCGCTTGTGCGGGGTTGTTGCCTCAGGGAAGGGAAGAACCTCCGGTTGGGGGTGTCGTTGCCTCAGGTAAGGATCTCCGTGTGGGCACATCGTGGATGGAGCTGACGATGAGTCAACGTAAGGCTGTAACGAAGAAGAAGGCGCTGGCCTACCGGGCCTTTGACCGTGCCGGAAAGACCCGGATTCTAGATGAACCGGTGGAGTTGACCGGCTGGCATCGTGACTACGCCCGGGCGGCGGTGCGCGGGGCGCTGGTGGTCAAAGCGGTGCGCCCATGCTAGCCACGGCCGCGGGTCTATGGCGATGACCTGCTGGCGGCGCTGGTTCGCTGCTGGGTGCTGTTGTGGGCCCCTCCCGGGAAGATCTTTCCCCGTTCATACCGGTCCCGGTGCCGTTGCTGCGTGCCGAGAAAGAGATCATCCTCACCGATGGGCAGGCCGAGCTACTCAGCGGTATCTCAGCAGCCACGATCGACCAGATGCTGGCCGGGAAGCGGAACCGGATGCGACTGCGGGGACGCTCACGCACCAAACCGGGCTCGCTACTCAAGCACCAGATCCGGATCCGTACCTTCGCTGACTGGGACGACGCCCAGCCAGGGTTCGTTAACATCGACCTGGTCGCCCACGACGGCGGTGTCGCCGCCGGTGAGTACTGCTACACCCTGATCGTGACCGATATCGCCACCGGCTGGACGGTCAACCGGTCGGCTTCCGACAAGGCCTGCAAGTGGGTGATCGAGGCCCTCGACCACGCCGCGCGAATGTTCCCCTTCCCGATCCGCGGCATCGACAGCGACAACGGATCGGAGTTCAGCAACCATCACCTGCTGGCCTACTGCGAGCAGCGCGAGATCACCTTCACCCGTGGCAGGGCCGGGAAGAAGAACGACGGCTGCTACGTCGAGCAGAAGAACTGGGCCAGAGTGCGCAAGCTGGTCGGCTACTACCGCTACGACACCCCCCGCCGAGCTCGAGCTCCTCACCCACACCTGGGACGCCGACGATGCGTTCGCCAACTCTTCCTGCCAAGCCTGAAACTCGCTTCCAAGCACCGCGATGGAGCCAAGGTCGTCAAGAAGTACCACCAGGCCGCCACACCCCACCAGGCCAAGATCGGCTGAACCGGAGAAAACATGTGAGGCAACGACCCACCCCACCCCGAGACCCTCACTTCAGGCAACGACCAATCCATCCGGAGGTATTGACGTGAGGCATCACGGCACTTCTGACACGAACGTGGTGTCAGCGTGGTAAGGCTTAGAGCTCGGGGAACCAGATCGCGATCTCGCGCGCGGCCGATTCCGGCGCGTCGGAGCCGTGCACGACGTTTTCGATGTTGCCCGTGCCCCAGTCGCGTGCGAGGTCGCCGCGGATGGTGCCGGGCGCGGCGCTCGTGGGATCCGTCGTGCCGGCGAGCGAGCGGAAGCCCTCGACGACGCGCTCGCCCTCGGCGACGATCGCCACGACGGGCCCGTCGGACATGTAGGCGACGAGGTCAGCGTAAAACGGCTTTTCGGTGTGCTCGGCGTAGTGCTCGGCGAGCAGGTCCGCGCTGGCTTCGCGCATGTGCAGCGCGACGATGCGGTAGCCCTTGGCTTCGATGCGTCGCAGGACTTCGCCGATCTGCCCGCGCTTGACGCCGTCGGGCTTGACGAGGATGAGGGTGCGTTCAACAGTGCTCATGGGGCCTATGCTATCGAGCCGGGCGCCCCGGCGGCGGTCCCTTCGTCCCGCTCCATGTGGGCGATTTCGGCGGCATAGCGCTCGGCGCGTTCGCGATCGATTTTCGTGCCGAGGTAGACGGAGACGCCCCACAGGACGGCGAAGATCACCCCGAGGGCGAACATGTCGCCGAGCCAGAAACCGGAGGCGAGCAGCGCGACCTGCACGCCGGTGCCGACGATGAGGCCCGCGCGCGTGCGCAGCAGGCCCGCGGCGAGCAAGGCGAGGGCGGCGACGACGCCCCCGATGAGAGCGGCGCTCTGCCCGTCGACGATGCGCAGCCCGTAGAGCACGAGCGCCAAAAACAGCGCGACGAATGCCTCGAGCACGAGCAGGACGACGCAAAACAGGTAGCGCGCCGAGCGCGGCGGCGCCGGGGCGTTTCGTGGTTGGGGCGCGCCGGTGGCGGGAGGTTGATGAGCTGTCACGTCTTAAGCTTCCCATAGATAGCGCGCACCCCCGCCGCTGGTTCCAGTCGAGGCTGGATGCCAGCGGCGGGGGCGTGCGCTCCGTGGCGCCGTACGCTGCGGCGCTAGGCGCGGTGGGCCGTGGTTAGCCGGCGGCCTGCCAGATGCCGGTAAGCACGCGGCCGAAGTCCTCGCGTCCGGGGCGCTCGTCGTCGATCGTGACGCCGACCGTCGAGCCGTTGAGGAAGGCGCCCGCGCCGGACTCGGCGGCCTTGACCGTGTAGAGCTTGTTCTCGCCGCGGTCGAAGACGAAGTCCTTGTCGAGGCCCGAGCCGCCGGTGAAGACGAGCAGCTCGTCGCTCAGCCACACGTCATGCGGCTGGGCCTTGTCCCCCACGTCGATGACTTGGGCGGTGTTGTCATCCGGGTTGAACAGGATGATCTTGGAGTTTTCGCCCTCGGGCGTGATGAGGATGGCCGTCGCCATGCCGGGTGCGGCGCTGACGATCGGCGCCTGCGTCAGCTGCCCGAAGTTGCCTTGGAGGATCGGCGATAGCGCGGTGCCCTCGGCGTCGTAGGTCTGCAGCGCGAAGCCGGGCTCGGTGCTGCCTTCCTCGATGACGCTCGGCCACTGCACGAAGCCAATGCGCTCGCCATAGTTGAAGGGGTTGGCGCCCTCGGCGGCGCGGATCAGGTCCTCGCCGGCAAGGTCGGTGGAGGCGATATCGAAGACGCCTTCCTTGCCCTCGCCCTCGGCGGGCGTTTCGAAGTAGACGCGCTCGCCGATGACGCTCATGCGCGGGCCGGAGCCCCAGGTGTCGCTGCCGCCGCCGGGCACGCCGGTTTCCTCGTGGACGGCGGTGACCTTCTGCGTCTCGCGGTCGTAGACGAAGTACGTCCAGTCAACGTTCTCCCCGACCTTCGTCTCGACCCAGGCGATGTGGGATTCGGAAGCGCTCACGGGGCCGCAGGTGCGGGCCTGGCGGCCCTGGCCGCCGGGGGCCTCGATGACCTCATCCTTGCCGCCGGTGCGGATGATGAGCTGGCAGTCGTTGGGCTCCTTGGCGCCCTTCAGCGAGGGCATCGACCGCAGCAGGGCCGAGTCCTCGCCGAGCAGCGCGACGAGGTCTTCCTCGCGCTCGCCGACCTTCTCGATCGGCTCGGCGTCCTCGTTGAGCTTCAGGCGGCCTTCGGCGACGGCGTCGGGCTCGTCGCCGGTGACCTTAATGGTCTCGGTGATCTCGACGGCCTTGCCGTCGGCGGTCCACAGGTCGCCCTTTTCCTTCTTGCTATCGGGCCGCTCAGCGGCCTCGGTGGTTTCGGCGGCCTCGGTCTCATCCGTGGTGGATGCCTCGGCGACGGTGGTTCCGGTTGCCGGGCTCGCGCCGTCCGCAGGTGGGGTGGCACCGGAGCATGCGGCGAGGGTGATGGCGAGCGCGCTCGCGCCGGCCACGGTCAGGTAACGCAGGTGAGATTTCACGGTGCATCTGCCCCTTGGGTTGGTGACATCTTCTTGCGTGTACCCTCGACGCTAGCAATCTCGCTGGGAGGCGTCATCCCGAAATGTCACATTCTGGCGGGCTGCCAGGACACAGAAAATCGAAACCTCGCGCGAGCATGCGGAAAGGTCGGGCGAAATAATTTCCGAAATTGCCCCCGGTGGGCTCGCGACGGTTAAGGCAGCGCGCTTGGGGCGGCTGTGGCGGGCTGGCTAGGCGGGCGTGGGGGCGTCCCCAAAGTCGCGCTCGACGAGCGCCGTAATGGCCTCAAGCGCCGCCGGTGCGTCAGGGCCGGCAGCACTGACGTGCATCGTCGCGCCCTGGCCGAGGCCCAGCGCCATGAGGGTGAGGACGGAAGTGGCGGGCTTGTCGTTCACGGTGATCGTGGCGTTAAAGCTCGCGGCCAGGCGGGACAGGGCGGCGGCGGGGCGCGCATGCAGGCCCACGTCATTGCGCAAGACGAGGTCGGTCGTCAGGCGCTTCGCGGCGGTCTCCTCGGCTTCGGATCCAGCTGGGGTGCTAGCTGAGGCGCCGGTGCTCGCTGCGGTGGCACTAGAGCTAGTTGCGGCGCCGGCGCTGGTGGCGTTTGTGGCGGCGCTGGCGACGTCGGTGGTGCTGGCTGCGGGGGCGCTCGAGCCGGCCGGGCTGGCGCTCACCCCGGATGGCTCCGCGGACTGCAGCGAGGTCACGGCGTCCGCGACCGCGGCGATCACCTCCCGCAGGCTCCCGCCGCCGTGAGCAACGACCGCGCCCGAGACGGCACCCTCCACGAGAGGCCCTTCGGCAAGCGCCACGTGGTTCGCGCCGGAAACGAAGTCGAGCACGGCCTCGGCGGTCATCGTCGCGGAGCCGAGGTCGGTCAGCAAGGCGGCGTCATCCCCCGCGGCGATGACCTCCTCGACGGCGCTTAACACCTTGGAAAACGACGTGCCGATGCCGCCGTCGTCGGTGCCGCCGACGGCGTGAAAAGTTACGCCGGGCGCCATTTGGCTGGCGAGCTCAACGACGCCGGCGGCCAGTTGCTGGGAGTGGGAGACGATGACGAGCTGGACGGCCATTACGCGTCCTTGGCAGCGTCGACCGTAGCGTCATCGGCCGCAGTAGTGCCGGCGGCTTCGGCCGCAGTGGCGCCGGCGGCTTCGGCCGCAATAGCGCCGGCGGCTTCGGCTGCGGCTGCGGCAGCCGCGAGGATGAGGCGGGAGGATTCGGCGCCCGGGTCCAGGTGGCCGATAGAGCGCTCCCCCAGGTAGGAGGCGCGACCCTTAGTCGCCTTCATCTGCACGGTTGCCTGCGCGCCCGCTGCCGCGCCCTCAGCGGCGGCCTGCCAGACATCGGCGGCACTCGCCCCCGCCTCGGCGGCCTCACGCGCTGCGTCGGCGGCTTGGCCCCAGGCGTCCACCATCGTCTTCTCACCGCGATCGGCCTTGCCGCGCTTCTGGATGCCGGCAAGGGCCGCCGCCACGAGCTCGGCCGTCCCTGCGGCATCGAGCTCATCGCCGTCGGCCGCGCGCGAGGCATTAAGCAGGGCGGTGCCATACAGCGGGCCCGCGGCGCCACCCACCGTCGACATGAGCGTCATCGCCGCCGACTTCAGCAACTCGCTCATGGACTTCGTCGCGGCATCACCGTCGCGCAACTGCTCGCGCACGGCGGAAAAGCCGCGGTCCATATTCTCGCCGTGGTCGCCATCGCCGATGGCGCGGTCGAGCTCGATCAGATCTACGCGCGCATCACGCATCGCGTCGCACGCGCGCAGCAGCCAGTCGGTGACGAAGGGGGAAGCAAGTGTCTCGCTCATGGTCGTATTGTCTCAGGTTGTTGCTAGCAGCGGACGAGTGCCGGCGTGTGGCATGGTGCATCCCAGGCCGCGAGCAGGTCCGCGTCCAGGCGCGCGAGCGTGATGGAGACGCCCGCCATGTCCAGGCTCGTGACGTAGCTGCCGACGAGGCTGCGCGTGACGGCAATGCCGCGCGCGGTGCAGGCGTCGTAGGCGTGCGCGAAACACAGGTGCAGCTCGCTATCGGGGGTGGCGCCCATGCCGTTGACGAACAGCAGGACGTCGCCATCGGCGGCCGTCGCCTCGCCCGCCTCGAAATCGGCGAGGATCGCGTCCATGAGCGAGCCGACGATCTCCTTGGCCGGCCGCATCGCGACGCGCTCACGCCCGGGCTCACCGTGGATGCCGATGCCGAGCTCGATCTCGTCCTCGGCGAGATCGAACGTCGCCTGGCCAAGGTTCGGGTTCACGCCCGCGCGCAGCGCCACGCCCATGGAGCGCACGCTCGCGGCGGCACGCTCGGCGAGGGCAGTCACGGCCGCGAGGTCATCGCCGCGCGCGGCCGCAGCGCCCGCGATCTTTTCCACGACGAGGGTGCCCGCCACGCCGCGCCGCCCGGCGGTGAACGTCGAATCTTCGACGGCCACGTCGTCGGCGACGAGAACGCTTGCGACCTCAACGTCGTCGAATTCGCAAAGCTCGGCGGCCGTCTCAAAGTTCATGACGTCGCCCGTATAGTTCTTCACGATCATGAGCACGCCGCGGCCCTCGTCGGCGGCCATCGTCGCCGCCTGGATCTGCGGCGCGGGCGGGGAGGTAAAGACCGGGCCGGGCACTGCCGCGTGGAGCATGCCGGGGCCGACGAGCCCGCAGTGCAGCGGTTCGTGGCCGGAGCCGCCGCCGGAGATGACGGCAACCTGCGGCTCGCGCCCGCTGAGAGGCGGACGGTCGGCTCGCAGGACGAAGTTCGGATTGGTGTGGACATCGAGGAGGTCGCCATGGGCGAGGGCGAGTCCCCGCAGATAGTCTTCGACGACGGTTTCGGGGGCGGTTACAAGCTTTTTCATCGCTACCTTCCTTGGTTGCGCGCTGTCCCCTTAAACGTACGCCAAACTCCGACGCCGATAAACCATATTCCGGAAATCCAAAACGCGAGCCAGATCGCGGCGGGCCGGGCCGGGAAGCCCACCATGAGCCAGATGAGGCAGATAAACCAGATGCTGACCGCGATGAGGTTGGGCACCATGAGCGCGCGCACCCGCAGCGGGTGCAGGAACGTCAGGTTGGAAACCGTCAACGCCGCGAACAGCACCGTCACGAGGACGTTGATGACCGGCCCGGTTTGCAGCAGCCAGAAATAGGCGGCGACGATGTTCCACGCGGCCGGGAAGCCGACGAAGTACTGGTCGTGCGCCTTGACCTGGGTGTTGCAGTAGCAGAACGTGGAGGAGACGCACACGAGGATCATCATGATCATCGCGATCCACTTGGCGCCGAAGTCCACGTGCAGGTACATGAAGATGGCGGGCAGGAACGTCCAGGTGATGAAGTCGACGATGTTGTCGAGGATCGAACCGTCAAACCAGGGGACGCGGTTTTTCACGTCGGCGCGGCGCGCGAAGGTGCCGTCGAGGGCGTCGACGAGCAGCGCGATCGCGAGCCAGCCCCACATCTGCAGGATGCGGCCGTGGGCGAGCGAGATCGTCGCGAGGCACGCCCAGATGACGCCCGTCATGGTGAAACCGTGCACCGACCAGACGGCGAGGCGTTGTTTCAGGCTCAGCTGCGGATAATTGGCCGAGCGCGCGTTGCGCCACACACTGCCGTCCGCTCCCCCCGGGCTGGCTGCCGTCATCTGCTTAGACCTTTCGTTTGCCGAGAATCTCGCGCGCGGCGGCGGCGAGATAGACGGAACCGAGCACGATGACGCCCGTCGTCGCGGCCGGTCCGGATTCCGATTCTGCCAGAGTCACCGCCTGCTCCAGCGCATCGCCAAGCGAGGGCGCGAGGCGCACGCGGTCCTCGCCGAAGACCTCGATCGCGAGTTCGGTGAGCTCGGTCGCCGGCAGGGCGCGCTCGCTCATGACCTCGGTGATGACGATCGCATCGAGGCTCGGTTCGAGCTCGACGAGCATCGCCTCGACGTTTTTATCGGCAAGGACGCCAAGGACCCCGACGAGGCGCGTGAAGCCGAAGGTTTCCTCCAGCGTCGCGACGGTGGCGGCGACGCCGTGGGGGTTGTGGGCGGCGTCGACGACGACCGTCGGCGAGGAGCGCACGACCTCGAGGCGGCCCGGGCTCGCCACGGCCATCATCGCGCGCTCGACGACCTCGGCCGGCAGCGATTCGCCGTCGAACAGCGCCTCGACGGCGGCCAGCGCGAGCAGCGCATTGTGGGCCTGGTGAGCGCCGTGCAGCGAGAGCAGGATGTCGGCGTAGGTGGCGGCGGGCGTGGCGAGGGTGAGGAACTGGCCGCCGACGGCGACCTGGCGGTCAACAACGAACAGCTCGCTTCCCTCACGCAGCAGGCGCGCCCCGGCAGCGGCGGCCGCGGCGAGGATCACGCCGTCGACCTCCTCGCGCTGCGTCGCGGAGATGGCGCTCGCGCCCGGCTTGATGATGCCGGCCTTCTCGCCGGCGATCTGCGTCAGCTCGGTGCCGAGGTAACGTTCGTGATCGCGGTCGATGGGCGTGAGCACGGCGACGGCGGCGTCGATAATATTCGTCGCGTCGAAGGTGCCGCCCATGCCCACCTCGATGACCGCGACGTCGACGGGCGCGTTGGAAAACGCCACCATCGCCATGAGGGTGAAGACCTCGAAGAACGACAGGCGCGGCTCGCCGCGTTCGGTGGACTCGGCGTCGACGACGTCAAGGATCGGCTCGATTTCGCGGTAGACGTCGACAAAGTCCGCCGCCGAGATCGGCTCGCCGTCGATCGTGATGCGCTCGCGCACGTCGTGCAGGTGCGGGGAGGTGAAGCGCCCGACGCGCAGTCCGCGCTCGGCGATGAGAGCCTCGCAGATGCGGGCCGTCGAGGTTTTGCCGTTCGTGCCGGTGATGTGCACGGCGGAAAAATCGTGCTGCGGGGAGCCCAGCAGCTCGGCGGCGCGGCGCACGCGCGAAATCGTCGGCTCGAAATCGTGCTCGGGGTTGCGCGTGAGGATGTCGCGGTAGATGCGCGCCACCTCCGCTTCGGCGAGCGCGTCGACCTCGGCCTGCTCGGCGTCGTCGCTGGCCTTGACCTCCGCCACGACGGAGGGGTCCGGGCCGGCGACGAGCGCCGAGGTGAGCAGGTCGCTCAGCGCCGCGTCGTGGGCGGCCTCCGCGGCGGCGGCCTGTTCGACCTCGCGCTCCTCATCGAGATAGGCCTCGTGATCCTCAGGTGTCATGGACCTATCTTCGCTCATAGCTCGACTTTGCTGACCTCGACCCGCTGCTCGCCCTCCGCCAGGGTGAGCGAATTGGCGAGGGTCTCCGCGCACACGAGCTCGCGGTTCGCCTCGATCGCGGCGAGCTGATCGGCGGGCAGCGTCAGCGACAGCTCGATGCGATCGGAGACGTGCAAGCCGGCGTCCTTGCGCGCGGACTGCACGGCGCGAATGAGGTCACGCGCCACGCCCTCGGCGGCGAGCTCGTCGCTGATCTCGGTATCGAGCACGACGACGGTGCCGCCGGAAAGGACGGCCGCGGCCTCGCCAGCTTCCGTGTTCACGCTCTGGGTGAGCGTGAACTGGCCGGGGCTAAGGCGCACGGGCGCTTCCTCCCCGTCGACGGTCAGCAGCAGGTCCTCGCCCTCCAGGCGGAACGCGCCGGACTTCGCGGCCGCGAACAGCTTGGAGGTCAGGCGCCGCAGCTGCGGATCGAGCTCGCGCGGCTGGATGGCAACCCTCGTCGTGACATCGAGCCCGCACGTGACGACGTCTTGCAGATCGACGTGCTTGACGTTGAGCTCGCTCGCGATGAGCTCCGTAAACGGCGCAAGCCGCGAGGGATTCGTCGTGAAAACGCGCAGGGTCGCAAGCGGCTGACGCACGCGGATCTTTTCCGCCTTACGTAGGCCGTGCGCGCCCGAGATGACCTCGCGGGCCTCGTTGGTGGCGGCGACGAGATCGTCGTCGACGGGGAAGGTCTGCGCGTTGGGGAAGTCCGTCAGGTGCACGGACTCGCCGCCGGTGAGCCCCCGCCAGATCTCCTC
Organism: Bowdeniella massiliensis; assembly: GCF_023634005.1. Lineage (NCBI taxonomy): Bacteria > Bacillati > Actinomycetota > Actinomycetes > Actinomycetales > Actinomycetaceae > Bowdeniella > Bowdeniella massiliensis. The sequence goes on along the minus strand of NZ_JALIQR010000012.1, from coordinate 92,232 downwards.
GGTCACGGACGGCAACAGCGAGGCGGCCACCTCGCAGAGCGTCACGAGGGCCGTGTACAGCGTGTCGAATGCGGCCTCGTCATCGCCCCAGAAGCGGTCGCGCGATTCGCGGATGTAGAAGTTCGTCAGCGTATCGATGTAGCTGCGGACGGACTCCGTTGCGGCCGGGATGTCGTAGGCGTCGAGGTTTTCTCGCACTTCGCGCACGAGGTCACCGGTCTTGGCCATGAGGTAGCGGTCGAGCACCGCGCTCGAATCGGTGGAAAAGCGCGCCTCGTAGCCCTGCTGGCCGCGATAGGCCCCGGCGTAGAGCGCGAAGAAGTACCACGCGCTCCAGATCGGCAGGAGCACCTCGCGCACCGCGGCGCGGATCGCCTCTTCGGTCACGATGAGGTTGCCGCCGCGCACGACGGGCGAGGACATGAGGAACCAGCGCATCGCATCGGAGCCGTCGCGGTCGAAGACCTCATTGACGTCCGGGTAATTGCGCAGCGACTTGCTCATCTTGCGGCCATCGGAGCCGAGGACGATGCCGTGCGAGATCGCCGAGGTGAAGGCCGGGCGGTCAAACAGCGCGGTGGCAAGCACGTGCAGCGTGTAGAACCAGCCGCGAGTTTGCCCCACGTATTCGACGATGAAGTCGCCCGGATAGTGCGATTCGAACCATTCGGTGTTCTCAAACGGGTAGTGCACCTGGGCGTAGGGCATCGAGCCGGATTCGAACCAGCAGTCCAGCACGTCGGGGATGCGACGCATCATCGACTTGCCGGTCGGATCGTCCGGGTTGGGACGCACGAGCGTATCGATGAAGGGGCGGTGCAGATCGGTGACCTCGACGCCGAAGTCGGCCTCGAGGTCCGCGATCGAGCCGTAGACGTCGGTGCGCGGGTAGGCGGGATCGTCGGAGACCCACACCGGGATGGGGCTGCCCCAGTACCGGTTGCGGGAGATCGACCAGTCGCGCGCGCCTTCGAGCCACTTGCCGAACTGGCCGTCCTTAATGTGCTCGGGCACCCAGGTAATCTCCTGGTTGAGCTCGACCATGCGGTCGCGGAACTTCGTGACGGCGACGAACCAGGAGGAAACGGCGCGGTAGATCAGGGGTTCGCGGCAGCGCCAGCAGTGCGGGTAGGGGTGGACGTAGGAGGCGTCGCGCACGAGGACGGGACGCACGTCCTCGCTCCGGCGCCCGATCGGTCCGGACGCATCGCGCAGGTCGGTCATGATCGCGCGGTTGGCGTCAAAGACCTGCTGGCCTTCGTAGTCGGGCACCTCGGAGGTGAATTTGCCCGCGTCGTCGACGGGCACGACGGGCAGGATGCCGGCGTCGTGGCACGCGAGCATATCGTCTTCACCGAAGGCAGGCGCCATATGGACCAGGCCGGTGCCGTCTTCGGTTGTGACGAAGTCGCCGGCAAGGATCGTAAACGCGTTCGGGCCCGGGGCCTCATCATCGCTGCGGCCGGCGAAGTAGTCGAAGATCGGGTGGTAGCGGCGTCCAACGAGCTCGCTGCCCTTGAAACGCTCAGCGACGCGCGGCTCTTCGCCCAGTTCCTTTGCGTAGGCGGCAAGCAGCGCCTCGGCGATGATGACCCGCTCCCCTTCGAGCACTCCCTCGGCCGGTTCGACGACGACGTAGTCGACCTCGGGGCCGACGGCGATCGCCAAGTTAGAAGGCAGCGTCCATGGGGTCGTGGTCCAGATCAGCGCAAACTCGCCGGTCTCCAGTCTCACACCGACGGTCGCGGTGCGGTCCTGGCGGTCCTGGTAAACGTCGTCGTCCATCTTCAGTTCGTGATTGGACAGCGGCGTCTGATCGTTCCAGCAGTACGGCAGAACGCGGTAACCCTCGTAGGCTAGCCCCTTGTCGTACAGGGTCTTGAACGCCCAGATGACGGACTCCATGAACGTCAGGTCGAGCGTCTTATAGTCGTTGTCGAAATCGACCCAGCGAGCCTGGCGGGTGACGTAGTCCTCCCACTCCTTGGTGTAGCGCAGCACCGAGGAGCGGCACGCCTCGTTGAAGGCGCCGATGCCCATGCCGCCCTCACCCTCGATCTCGGACTTGTCCTCGATCCCTAGGATGCGCTCGGCCTCGAGCTCGGCGGGCAGGCCATGGGTGTCCCATCCGAAGCGTCGCTCGACGCGGTGGCCGAGCTGAGTTTGGTAGCGGCCGATGACGTCCTTGACGTAACCGGTCAGCAGGTGTCCGTAGTGCGGCAGGCCGTTAGCAAAGGGTGGGCCGTCATAGAAGATGAACTCGTTTTCGCCGCGCGCACCGGCATCGCGCTGTTCGACCGACTTGGTGAAGGTGTCGTCGGCCTCCCAGTAGCGCAGGATCTCTTCTTCGATCGCAGGGAAGTTCGGCGAGGGGTTAACCGCTTCGGCCCGGTGCTTCGGGTAGACGCCGTGCTTGTTTTCGCTCATCGTTTCTGCCTCATCAACGCCAATTGTTCATGAGGACGACGGCTGCTGAGCCACCGCGGTACCACCTCGGTTGCCGCAATACGATGATCGCGGCCGCTTCATCTGTCGGCTGTGTCGGGCCTACCCGTTCGGTTCTACTAAGCGCGACGCTGGCCGCATCGGCGGTTCTTCCGAAGGCTCCCCGGTGATAGCCGGATCGACGCCACTGATGATCATAACTCATGACACACCCCTAATATTCCCGCGCCTGCGCATGCGAGCATGTGACGTCGATGTCAGGGTAGATATATGAAACGCACGCACATGACCAGAATCAGCGCTGTCGCCGCGGCCGGTCTTCTCGCCGCGAGCCTGGCAGCGTGCTCCGATAACGATGGCACGACGGCGACCACCACGGCCCCTGCTCCAGCCGAGACCACCGAGCAGGCAACTCCGGATACCACCGATGAGGCAACGACCGAGGCGAGCGACGACGAAACGAGCAGCAGCGGTGATGCGAGCGTGACGGAGTCCGACGCATTGCCCGAGGCGGGGGCGAAGGCCATGGACACCGTCCTTGCGGCCCACCCGGGTGACGTCATTGAACTGGACTGGGACAACCAGCGTTCGCGCTGGAAGGTCGAGGTGCTGAGCGAAGACAAGGCGCAAAAAGTCGAGGTCTACACCAATGCGGAGGGCACCGAGATCACGGAGACGGATGACGTCGAAAAGCCCGATCAGAAGGACCTCGACCGCGTCGCAGCTATTCAGGTTTCCATCACCGAAGCCATCAACCAGGTGATGAAGGAACACCCCGGCATCTTCGATGAAGCCGAGCTGACCGACGACAACGGACGCATCGTGTGGTCCGTTGAGGTGGATAAAGAAGGCGCAAACCAGGAAGACATCGAGATGTATGTCGATGTGAAGACCGCAGAGATGTACCCCGACGACTAAACGTCCGTCTCCCCCACAAACTCGCGCCCGGGTGCCTGATCACCCGGGCGCGGCTCTATGTTCGGGACGCCTGTGAGCTCGTTATCCAGCCGGCAATCGTGCCGCTAGGTCGCCCTCGATCGAACCATCGTTCGACCGTTGGATTGTCGGAGGTCTTTCCTAAGTTCTGGTTATCACCGGTTCACCAATTCACCTAGGAGTTCACCATGAAACCCCGGCTTCCCCTCGCCTGCGCTGCGGCGCTGCTAAGCGTATCGTCATTGACCGCCTGCGGGCCGTCAAACCCAGATCCGTCGAGTGTCACCGAGGCCGCTCAGCCCGTACCCGCAAAAGAGACAACCGCTTCCATGAACGCCACCGAGGATGCGACGACCGAGCCGAGCGCGAGCCCGACGTCAATCTACGGCGAGCGCATCGTCTCGGACCGCGGAAACCTCGTGAAGAAGATCGGACAGCTGGCAGGACTTAGCGGCGAAAACCCTAACGATGTCATCGCAGAGTTCAAGATCACCTCGATCGAAACCGACGTCAAGTGCACGGAAGAGTTTGCGCAACCGTCCGAAAACGGCCACTTCATCGCGATCACCATGGAGGTGCAGACGACGCCGAAGCTCGCCGAGCAGTCATTTTCCAATGCCGTCTATTTCACCCCCGTTGACTTCAAAGTCATCGGGCCGGACGGTTCGCGTGAAAACGACTCGCTCGGCAACTCCTTCAGTTGTTTGCCAGACGCCGAGCTGCTGCCCGGCGAAATCGGCCCAAGCGAGACGGCAACCGGGAAAATAGTCCTCGACAGCGCTTATACGGAGGGCGTGTTGGTCTTTAACCCGATGTTCGATACCGGCTGGGAATGGGAATTCTAATCTGGCTATAGGAGAATCAGCGACAGCACCCACACGGTAAGCATCGCTGCCACGCCCTGGATGAGGGTCGCCGTCGTCTGGATGCGGTAGGCGGTTGCCACGCTGAAGCGCGACATGCGTGAGACGACCCAGAAGAAGGAGTCGTTCGCGTGGCTGACGACCATGCCGCCGGACCCGATCGCGAGGACGGTTAGGACGAGACCCATCGGCGAATCGAGGCCGAGCGAGGGCAGCAGCGGCGCCATCATCGCGGAGGTCGTGACGAGCGCGACCGTCGAGGACCCCTGGGCGGTCTTCAATGCGGCGGCGACGATGAACGGCACCCAGACGCCCCAGCCGAGACCGCCGAGGGCATTGGTCAGCACGTCCGTGAGCGGGGAGGCGCCAAGGACGCCGCCGAAGGCTGCGCCGGCTCCCGTGATGAGGATGATGGGGGCCGCGACCCGGATGCCCTCTTCGACCGAGCCGTTGAACTGCGCCGTGCGACCGGACGTCGAGCGGCGCAGCAGCGGGAATGCCGCCGCCAGTCCGAGTAGCAGGGCGACGGCGGGGGCGCCGAGGAAGGCGAGGATATCGAGGATCGCCCCTTCGCCAAAGGGCGCGCCCGGGAGCTTCGCGATCGAGGCGAGGCAGATGAGGACGATCGGGATGAGGATGGGCGCGAAGGAGGCGAAGGCGCCGGGAAGGTCGCGCTCATCGATGTCCTCGGCGGCGGTCTCGGCGGCTTCGTCGACCTCGTCGGGCAGCAGTGGGACGTCGCGCTTTAAAAACCGGTTCGCCCACAGTAGGCCAGCGAGCGCCGAGACCGCGGCAACGAGCAGGCCGAAGCCGATGATCTGGCCGAGCTGATCGGTCGCGCCGAGGTTACCGGCGGCGGCGATCGGGCCGGGCGTCGGAGGCACGAGCCCATGGGTGGCGAACAGGCCCGTCATGAGCGCGATCGCCATCGCGGCCGAGGAGACCTTGAGTTGGCGCGATAGGGATCGGCGCAGCGAGTTCAAGATGACGTAGCCGGAGTCGCAAAACACCGGGATCGAGACGATGTAGCCGATGAGGCTCATAGTAAGCGTCGGGAAGCGCGTGCCGAGCACCTTGATGATCGCGTGCGCCATGGAGATCGCGGCGCCGGAACGCTCCAGGATGACGCCGATGATCGTGCCGAGGACGATGACGATTCCGATGGAGCCGATGACCTTGCCGAAAGATTCGGTGGCCGTGCCGACGACGTCGGCGAGCGGAATCCGGTAGGCGATCGCGCCGATGAGGGCTGCGATGAGCAGGACGAGGAAGGGGCTGAATTTGAAGCGCGCCGTCGCGACGACGATGAAGGCGACGAGCGCGATGAGGATAAGGATCTCGACCATGGTCCACTCCGATCTATGCGAGATAACGTCAGCATAGCCGTGAGCTGCGCCACTGAAGCAGTGGCGCAGCTCCGGAGTGTCGGGGCGCGGCGGGCGCGGCGCGGCTGGTTAGGCCCCGATCCCTAGCTGGTCGAGGATGAAGGCCAGCTGCTCGGCGCGCTCATGCCAGGCGTCGTAGCGCCCCGACTTGCCGCCGTGACCGGCCACCATCTGGCAGCGCAGCAGGATGGGGCGCTCATCCTGATCGCTCGTGACCGTTTCGCGCAGGCGCTGGACCCACTTCAGCGGCTCGACGAAAAAGACGCGGGTGTCGTTCAGGCTCGTCGTCGCGAGGATCGCCGGGTAGTCGGCCTCGGCGATGTTCTCGTACGGCGAGTACGAGCGCATGAGGCGGTAGATCGTCTCATCCTCGATCGGGTTGCCCCACTCCTCCCACTCGCCGACGGTCAGCGGCAGCTCGGGGTTGAGGATCGTGGTGAGGGCGTCGACGAACGGCACGGCCGCGTGCACGACGCGCCACAGCTCCGGGGCCATGTTGGTGATCGCGCCCATGAGCAGGCCGCCGGCGCTGCCGCCCTCGGCGCCGAGCCGCGCGGGATCCACCCATCCGGATTCGACGAGATAGCGGCCGACGTCGATGAAATCGGTGAACGTATTGAGCTTGCGGTCGAGCTTGCCGTCGTCGTACCACTGCCGGCCCATCTCGCCGCCGCCGCGGATGTGGGCGATCGCAAAGACGACGCCGCGATCCAGTAGCGAGAGGCGAGAGATGACAAAGGACGGGTCGATCGAGATTTCGTAGGAGCCGTAGCCGTAGAGCAGGCCCGGGTTGCTGCCGTCGGGCGTGACGTCGGCGCGGGCGACCAGGGAGACGGGGATGCGCGTGCCGTCGCGCGCCTCGACCCAGATGCGGCGCTCGGTGTAATCGGCCGGATCGTAGCCACCGAGCACCTCGGTCTGCTTCAGCACGACGGACTCGCGGGTTTCGAGGCTGACCTCGCATACCGAGGGCGGGATGATGAGCGAGGCCAGGCTGTAGCGGATCTCGCGCGCATCTGGGCGCGGATTCGTGCCGATTTCGATCGTGCGGACCTCGCCCTCGGTGGGCACGTCCCAGGCTTCGCCGTAGCTGCCGTCCTCGGCCCGCTCAAGGATCCGCAAGGTGGTGACGCCCGCGGAGCGCATCGAGATCACCGCGACGGACTCGAAGGCGTCGGCCCCCAAAATGCGCTCGCCGGCGGCCGGCGCGAGCACGGTTTGCCACGTGTCTTCGGGCGCGACGCCGAGCGGGGCGCGCGCCACCTCGAAGCCGACGTGCTGGGCGTTGTGCGTGATGAGGAGGTGATCGGCTGCTACTTCGACGCTGTAATCGAGGCCGGCGCGCCGCGGCGCGATGCACACGGGCCGGGCGGCGGGATCGCTCGCGTCGATCAGGTGCGCTTCGCCCGTCGTGGAGGAACCGAGCTGAATGACGATGTGGCGGTTATCGCGCGAGGCGCCCATGCCCATCCAGAACCGCTCGTCGTCTTCTTGGAAGACGAGCTCATCGGTGTTCGGGTCGGCACCGATCTCGTGGCGCCAGACCTGGTGGGGGCGCCATGCCTCGTTGACGCGCACATAGTAGACGTGCGTCGGCTCCAGCGTGAAGGCGACGCCGTAGCCGATACCGCGGATTGCGTCGTCGATAATCTCGTCGGTCTGCAGGTCCTTGATGACGAGATCGAAGCGCTCATCGCCGCTCGTGTCCACGGCGTAGGCGAGCAGGTTGCCGCCGGGCGCGGTTTCGAAGGCACCAAGGCGGAAGAACTCCTCGCCCTCGGCGAGCGTCGGGCCATCGACGAGGATCTGCTCGCCGTCGATCGCTTCGCCCGCGACGAGCTCGGGGCGGGCACCGGTATCGCGCACGCGCGCATAGATGGGGTACTGCTGGCCCTCGATGGTGCGCGAGTAGTACCACCAGCCGGTATCCAGGACCGGCACGGCGAGGTCGGTTTCTTTGGTGCGGGACTTGATCTCGCCGAAGATCGTGTCCTGCAGCGGCTTCAGGTGCGCGGTGCGGGCATCGGTGTAGGCGTTCTCCTCGTCGAGTAGCGCGATGACCTCGGCGTCATCTTTGTCGCGAAGCCACTCGTAGTTATCGGTGACGTCTTCGTCGTGAAACGTGCGGGTGATGGGGCGGTGGCCGGCGCGCGGCGGCGTAGGGATGCTAGTCACGTCGCTTAGTGTAAGCGCGGCCGCCGGCGGGGTCCATCGAGTAAAATCTGAGGCATTACTAATGGCGAGATTCACTAACGCGAGGAAGCATGAGCCAGTCCAAGGCCGACCGGGTCTACGCCTATCTGCGCGGCGCCATCATCTCGGGAACGTATGCCACCGGCGACCGCCTCGTCCTGGACCGGATTGCGCGCGAGTGCGGAGTCTCCGCGGTACCCGTGCGCGAGGCCATCCGGCGCCTGGAAGCCGAAGGGCTCGTCACGTTCACCCGCAACGTCGGCGCGCACGTCGCCGCGATCGACCTGGCGCATTTCATCGAAACCGCCGAGGCACTCGCGATAATCGAAGGAATCGTCACGGCGCTCTCGGCCGAGCATCTCAGCGAGGCACAGCTCGCCGAAGCTCGCGCGATCAATGAGGAACTGCGCGCCTGCGTTCGGGGCGCGATCGACCGCGAGCGCTACTTCAGGCTCAATCGGCAGTTCCACTACAGCGTGGCGCAGGCCTGCCCGAACGCCTACCTGTTTGGGGAGTTTGAGGACCTGTGGGCGCGCGCCGAGATGATCCGCGGCTCCACGCCCGCGCTCACGGACTTTCGGATGCGCTCTTCGGCGCGCGAACACGACCGGATCTTAGAGGCCATTGAGCTCGGTAACCGTGATCGGATCGAGCGCCTCGCGCGCGTCCATAAGCTCGCGGCCGTCGGCGAGTTTCGCGAGATCTACGGTGATGGGATCGTGCCGCGACGCTAGCTGGCGCTCGCCGCGCTAGGGGGTGCGGTGAACGAGCGTGTTCGTGGCTTGGGCGACGGGACGAATGATCATCGAATCGATGTTGACATGCTCGGGCACGGTCAGGGCGAACTCGATGGTGTGCGCAATGTCGTCGGCCGTCAGTGGCGCCGCGACCCCCGCATAGACGGCATCGGCTTTGGCCTGATCGCCGAGCCGGTTAAGCGAAAACTCCTCGGTCTTCACCATGCCCGGGGCGATCTCGATAATGCGGATGTTCTCGCCGTTCAGTTCCTGACGCAGCGTGTTGGGAATGATGCGCTCGGCGTGCTTCGCCGCGACGTATCCTCCGCCGCCGGGGTAGGTGTCGTGCGCCGCCGTCGAGGTCAAGAAGACGAGATCGCCGTGGCCGCGCTCGCGCATGGCGGGCAGCACGGCCTGGGTGAGGGCGAGCGTGGCGAGGACGTTGCGGTCATACATCGTCTGCCAGCGGCCCAGGTCCGCGTCGGCGATGGTATCAACGCCCAGGGCTCCGCCCGCCACGTTGATGAGAGCATCGATCGGGCCGGCTTGCTCGGCTGCGGTCACGAGCGCGCCCACCGCGTCGGGGTCGGTGAGATCGGCGGGGTGGATATCGCAGCCGCAGTCCTCGCGCAGCGCCTGCAGGCGTTCCCGCCGGCGGGCCGTCGCGGTCACCTTCCAGCCGGCGCGGGAAAGCCGGGCCGCGGTGGCATATCCGATCCCGGTGGAGGCACCAGTGACAAGGGCGTGGCGGGTTGTTTCGCTCATGTCGCCAGTGTGTCACCATGGGGGTGCGGTCTCAACAGTGGCCCAGGACACGCACGTGCAAGGAGCAAAGACGATGACCACCTACGGTTTTATTGGCGCCGGCAATATGGCGTCGGCGATTATCTCGGGCATGCTCGACGGCGGGACGAAGAAGTCCGACGTCGTCGTCACGGATGCCGCCAAGGATGCGCGCGCGGCGATTGAGAAGAAGACGGGCGTGCGCACCGTCGATTCGAACATGTCCGTCGTGGAGTGTTCCGATGTCGTCATTTTGGCCGTCAAACCGCACATCATCCCGATCGTGCTCGACGAGATCTCCGAGGCGATCGCCGAACATGAGCCGCTCGTCGTCTCCATTGCTGCCGGACTTGGGCTGGCCGCGCTCGAAGAGCTCACGCCCAAGGGCACGAAGATCGTGCGCGTGATGCCGAACGTGAATGCGATGGTCGGCGCCGGGATGGCAGCGGTCACGGGTAATGACGCCGCGCGTAAGAAGGACGTTGCGGAGGTCGTGAAGATCTTTTCGCAGGTCGGCGAGGCAATCGAGCTGGAGGAACGCGACTTTTCCGCCTATACGGCCCTTGCCGGCTCCTCCCCCGCGTTCGTGTTTTCCTTCATCGACGCCCTGGCACGCGGCGGCGTGAAGAACGGCATCGCGAAACCGCTCGCCGTTAAGATCGCCGCGCAGGCGGTATTGGGCTCGGCAACGATGGTGCTCGACAAGGCCGACGAGGGGCTTACCCCCGCCGACCTTGTCGATATGGTGTCCTCCCCCGGTGGCACGACGGTCGCGGGGACCGTCGCCATGGAGAAGGCCGGCTTCACGCCTGCTGTCGTCGATGGCGTGGATGCCGTGGTCACGCGGGATAAGGAGCTAGGAGCCTAACTCCCGCCGCGTGGCTAACTGAGTGAGTCGCGCACCCGGCCAAAGACTCGCAACATGGTGTGGGCTTCCTCGGGTGTGAGGTCGGCGAGCATCACCTGCTCGACATCGACGCGGTGCGCTCGCGCGGCCGTGGTGAAGGCGGCGCGCCCGGCCTCGGTGATCTGCGCGCTGGCGCCGCGGCCATCCTTCTCGTCGGCGATCCGTTCGACGAGGCCGCGACGCTTGAGCTCACCGATCCGGTAGGTCAGGCGCGAAGGCGAGAACACGACGCGATGCGCCAGTTCCTTCAGCCGCAGCGCGCCCTCGTCGGACTCGACGAGCGCCAACAAGATGTTGTAGTCCGCGAGCGTCAGCCCGGCAGCGCTTTTCAGCTGAGCTTCGATTCGCGCCTGGATTAGCGCCGTCGTCTCGAAGTAGACGCGCCAGGCATCCCAGCGCAGGTCAGATACGGGCAAGGAGCGTGGCAAAATCCGTCACCTCAAGCTCGTTGTCGTACAGCGTGCCGCGCAGGCCATCGCCGCCTTCGTGTCCGGCAGGACCCATCCCCGAATCGGATTCTGCGGCGGGCTTGGTCGCAGACCCGAACTTTTTGGTGTCCAGCGGCTTGTTGGCCAGTACTCGGGCGAGCGCGCGACCGGCCGCCGAGATGCGCGTCGACAGTGCGGGAGTGCCATCGGCCTCCTCGCCCGCGATGCTGCCCCAGTCATCCGTCGCGGCGAAGACTGCCGTGGGGATCGTCGCCGCCTTGGCGTAGGCGAACAGCGGGCGCATGGCGGTGTCGATGACGAGCGAGTGACGGGCGGTGCCACCCGTCGCGCCGAGTAGCACGGGCGTATCGATCAGGTCCTCGTCGTCCAGCAGATCGAAGAAGGACTTGAAGAGGCCGGAGTAGGACGCCTTGAAGGTGGGGGTCACCGCGATCAGGGCGTGCGCGCCGGCAACAGAGTCGATCGCCTGCTGGAGTTCGTCGGAGAACGTGAAGGTCACGAGCGCCGAGGAGATCGCGCCCGCGAGGGGGCGCAGGTCGATCATGTCGACGTCGGGTTCGATGTCGAAGTGCGCAAGCTCCTTCGTCGTGGCGCGAGCGAGCCGCTCGGCGAGGCGGCGGGTCGAGGATGAGTCCGACAAGCCTGCCGAGACGACCGCGATGCGAGGTCGCGTAGGTGTCGTCGTATCAATCATGTCTGTCCTCTCAGCGGTTGGCGGGGGCGTCGGGGCCGCCGCCGGGGATCGGCTCTTCGCCGCGAGCCTTGCGCTCCACGAGGAAGGCGTGGGTGGGGGCGTCCGGCACGTCGGCCGGGCGGCCAATAGCGAATTCCTTGCGCAAGACGGGAAGGACGTATTCGCCGAACGTGTCCATCTGCTCAAGCACGACGTCCGTCGGAAGACCGGCGTGGTCGATGAGGAACATCTGGCGCTGGTAGTCGCCAACCCACTCGCGGAACTCCAGAGTGCGGTCGATGACCTGCTGCGGGCTACCGACGGTCAGCGGCGTCATCTTCATGAAGTCCTCCAGCGACGGGCCGTGGCCGTAGACCGGAGCGTTGTCGAAGTACGGGCGGAATTCGCGGATGGCGTCCTGCGAGTTCTTGCGCATGAAGGCATGGCCACCGAGGGCGACGTAGGCCTGGTGGGCCTTGCCGTGTCCGTAGTGCTCGTAGCGCTGGCGGTAGAGGTGAACCATCTGCTGGGTGTGTTCCTTGTTCCAGAAGATGTTGTTGTGGAAGAAGCCGTCACCGTAGTAGGCGGCCTGTTCGGCGATCTGCGGGGAGCGGATCGAGCCGTGCCAGACAAAGGACGCCACGCCATCGAGCGGGCGGGGCGTCGCCGTGAAGCCCTGCAGCGGAGTTCGATACTTGCCGGACCAGTCGACGTCTTCCTCGCGCCACAGGCGGTGCAGCAGCGCGTAGTTTTCGATCGCGAGCTCGATGCCCTTACGGATGTCCTTGCCGAACCACGGGTAGACCGGGCCGGTGTTGCCGCGGCCCATGGTCAAATCGACGCGACCGTCTGCCAGGTGCTGCAGGTAGGAGTAGTCCTCGGCGAGACGGACGGGGTCCATCGTCGTGATGAGCGTGGTGGCGGTCGAGAGAGTGATCTTCTCGGTTTGGGCCGCCAGGTAGGCCAGCAGGACCGGCGGGTTGCCGGGAGCTACGAACGGCGGGTTGTGGTGCTGGCCGGTGGCGAAGACATCGAAGCCCACCTCTTCGGCGTGCTTGGCGATGCGCACCGTGTCTTTGAGTCGCTGCGCGTCGGTGGGCGTCTTGCCGGTGGTCGGGTCGGTCGTGACGTCACCGATGGTGAAAATTCCGAATTCCATGTCCACCCTCTCTATTGTGCTTCAAATTTGAACTATCTACGTCAACTGGAAGCATGCCAGATCTATTCCCGGACGTCTAGCGGCGCGGTCAGCTACACACCTATCAGGCCCGCACCAGCCTCAGTAGTCAACATTGGGGGCGTAGATGGCGACGCTCCAGCCCGCCCCCGAAGGGATGCGAGTAGGGGCAAGATCCAGGTCGCCAGCGGGAAAATCTAGCCCCTGGGCCAGGACTTGCGCCTCCCCCTTTTTCTCGCAGCGCACATCGAAACTGTTGCCGCCGATATCCACGGTCGCGACACCGCCCACCCCGTGACAGGTCGCTACAACACTGACGCCCGTGAACTCAGCGGCGTCATCGAAGCGCACCGTAATGCCGTCAGCGCCCGCCCCCACAGCGAGCATTTCGCCACCGACCGTTTCCACAAACCCCTCGGTGATGGCGGCGGCCTCGCTCACACGCTCACCCGCCTCCCCCTCGCTCGAGCACGCCGCCACCAATAGAGCAACAACAGCCAGCGCACTCGCACACCATCGGCGATTTCTCGACTTTACCCCCCCCCGACCCTTCAGTTGAGCGTTTCTCACATCCCACTCTCGGAGTTTCTGTCCGGCGAGACACGAAAGAACGACGCTATATCTATTGACAATCGATAGATATCTATCGATACTCGATGCATGAATACCTCGTTTACACCGCCGAGCGCTCTGGCGGCACGGCTGCTCTTTGCCGGTCTCGCCTTGTTGTTCCTTGGCTGCCTCATCCTCCAGGCGTTGTTTCTTCCGCTGCTCGCTGCCGAGGCTGCTCGCGAAGCTCCGGAGGTGGCATACCTGCGCTACCCGATCCTCGTCGTCGCGATTCTGACTGTTTGCTGCATCGAGGTCGTTATCGCGGCTACCGCGGTCCTGCTGGTCAAAACTCGTCGGCGCGTGATCTTTCGAAGCGATGCGCTGCGGTGGGTCACCGTCATGAGCGCTGCGTCGTTCATCGCCTCCGGACTGTGCGTCGCCACCCTCGCCTACCTCGCGCTCGGCCCTCAAGTGTTGCCACCCCCGGTGATGCTCGTGCTTGTCGGGACGGCCGTCGCGGCGGCGTGCGTGGGCCTGATCCTCGTCGTGTTGAAATCACTGCTGTCTGCGGCCGTGTTCTTGACCGACGAGCTTGCGGGGGTGGTTTAGATGGCGATCACCGTTCGTCTTGATATCTTGCTCGCAGAGCGCGGGCTGAGCGTCGGAGAGGCCGCCGATCTTATTGGTATTACTCCGGCAAACCTGGCCGTGTTGAAAAATGGTCGAGCTAAGGCCATCCGGTTCTCTACGCTTGAGGCCATTTGCCGCGTGCTGCAATGCCAGCCAGGGGACGTGCTGGAATATCACGATTCGTGAGCTGCATGGAACAATGGGGGCCATGACGACACGCGACAACGATCAACCCACGACCCCTGCAACGTATCCAGCGCCCAGCGCCCCGGATCGCGTCAGTGCAGACGGGCTGGAGGCCCGGTGGGGCGAGAGCTGGGAGACGGACGGCACCTATCAATTTGACCGCAGCGCGAGCCGCAACGAGGTCTTCTCGATCGATACCCCGCCCCCGACGGTCTCCGGGTCACTGCACGTCGGCCACGTCTTTTCCTACACTCACACCGACGTCGTTGCGCGCTACCAGCGTATGCGCGGCAAGTCCGTGTTTTACCCCATGGGATGGGACGACAATGGACTGCCGACCGAACGTCGCGTCCAGAACTATTACGGGGTGCGCTGTGAACCGGCGCTACCCTACGAGCCCGATTTCACTCCCCCGCACGACGGCGGCGAGGGCAAGTCGATCAAGGCCGCAGACCAGCAACCGATTTCGCGCCGAAACTTCATCGAGCTATGCGAGCGCCTGACGGAAGAAGACGAGCGCCAGTTCGAACACCTGTGGCGTTACCTGGGGCTATCGGTTGATTGGCGCCACACGTATCAAACCATCGGGCACGATGCCCAGCAGGTCGCCCAAACGGCATTTTTGCGCAACCTTGCGCGTGGCGAGGCCTACCAGGCCGCGGCGCCCGGGCTGTGGGATGTCACGTTCCAGACGGCCGTGGCGCAAGCTGAGCTGGAGGCGCGCGAGTACCCCGGCCACTATCACCTCATCTCCTTTCACACTCCCGGCGGTGAGCGCGTCACGATCGATACGACTCGCCCCGAGCTCCTGCCGGCCTGTGTCGCACTGATTGCCCACCCCGATGACGAGCGTTACCAGCACCTCTTTGGGACAACGGTGACCTCCCCCGTCTTCGGCGTCGAACTCCCCGTCCTGGCGCACGCGGCCGCCGAAATGGACAAGGGCGAGGGCATCGCCATGTGCTGTACCTTCGGCGACCTCACCGACGTGCAGTGGTGGCGCGAGCTCGACCTGCCGATGCGCGCGATCCTCGGCCACAATGGCCGGATCCTTCCCGATACCCCCGAGTGGATCACCACCGATGCCGGCCGCGCACTGTATGAGGAGATGGCTGGAAAGACGACGTTCAGTGCACGCAAGGCCGTCGTCGAGGCACTGACCGAATCCGGCGATCTCATCGGCGAGCCGCGCCCCACCAAGCGCATGACGAACTTCTTCGAAAAGGGCGACAAGCCCCTGGAGATTGTTCCCTCTCGCCAGTGGTACATCCGCAACGGGGGGCGCGACGCCACCACCCACGGCGGCGCGGACCTGCGCGAGGCGCTCCTGAAGCGCGGCGTCGACCTCGACTTCCATCCCGCGTTCATGCGGGTGCGGTATGAGAACTGGGTCAACGGCCTGAACACCGACTGGCTCATTTCCCGCCAGCGCTTCTTCGGGGTGCCGATCCCCGTGTGGTACGCCGTCGGAGATGATGGCGAAGTCAACTACGACGAGGTCATCGCCCCGCCGGAAGGCTCGCTCCCGATCGACCCGTCGATCGATGTCCCGCCGGGCTTCCGCGAGGATCAGCGCGGCGAGCCGGGTGGCTTCGTCGGCGAGGTTGACATTATGGACACCTGGGCGACGTCCTCCCTCACCCCTCAGATCGCCGGCGGCTGGCTGCGCGATGAAGATCTGTTTGAGCGCGTCTACCCGATGGATATTCGCCCCCAGGGCCAGGACATCATTCGCACGTGGCTGTTTTCCACGATCGTGCGCGCGCATCATGAATTCGACGCGCTGCCGTGGCGTGCCGCGACGATCTCGGGCTGGATCCTGGATCCCGACCGCAAGAAGATGAGCAAGTCGAAGGGCAATGTCGTCACGCCCATGGGCCTGCTTGAACAATACGGCTCGGACGCGGTGCGCTACTGGGCGGCCTCGGCCCGCCTCGGGGCGGATGCGGCTTTCGAAGAAAAGCAGATGAAGATCGGCCGCCGCCTCGCGATCAAGATCCTGAATGCCTCGAAGTTCGCCCTCACGATGTCGGGCGGCGACATCACTGTCGACCCGGCAGCCGTGACGCAGCCGATCGATCGTGCGATGCTCGCCGAGCTGGCACGGGTCGTCGACGTTGCCTCGGAGTCCTTCGACAAGCTCGATCACACGCGCGCCCTGGAAACCACCGAGACGTTCTTCTGGACGTTCTGCGATGACTATCTCGAGCTCGTCAAGGACCGCGCCTACGACTCCGAAGGCACCGGCGATCCGGCCGCTGTCGCCTCGGCGCGCACCGCCCTCGTCATCGCCGTCGATACGTTGCTCCGCCTGTTCGCGCCCTTCGTGCCATTTGCCACCGAAGAGGTGTGGAGCTGGTGGCGCGAAGGCAGCGTGCACCTGGCCGCCTGGCCAAACGCCGAAGAGATCCGTACCGCCGCTGGTACCTCCGCCGATCCGGCGATCTTGCCGATCACGGGCGAAGTCCTCGCCCAGCTGCGAAAGACGAAGTCAGAGGCGAAGGTCTCACAGCGCACGACAATTGCACACGCGACCGTCGAGGTTCCGCGCGGTAGCGCCGACCTCGTCACGGCGGCACTCAGCGACGTGCGAGCAGCAGGCCGGATGCGCGGCGACCTCACCGTGCTCGAGGCCGATGTCGAAACCGCTCGCGTGAGCGAACACGAACTGGACGAACCCCCGGTAAAGGAGAAGAAGGCATGACCGCCACCACCCCGCGGGAGTTCACCAACCCGCTGCTCGTTGAGCTCAACGACAAAATGACGATCCCGCACCTGCTCGCCGAGCGAGTGCGCCGCTACCCGAACCACACGCTCGTCGAGCGCAAGGTGGCACTGGGGTCCAGCTGGCAGAAGGTGACATCGCGAGCATTTTCCGATCACGTCCACGAAGTCGCCAAGGGCCTGATCGGCCTCGGAGTCGAGCCCGGTGACCGGTTCGGAATCATGGCGCATACGAGTTACGACTGGATGCTGCTCGATTTCGCGATCGCCCACGCCGGTGCAGTCTCGGTGCCGATCTACGAAACGAGCTCCGGTGAGCAGATCGAGTGGATCGTGACCGACTCGGGAACGACGAACGTCGTGACCGAAACGCACGCCATGGCAGACCTGGTGCGTTCGGCCGCGCCGGACCTGCAGCACGTGTTCTCCCTGGATCGCAACGGGATCTCGGACATCATCAATGCCGGGAAGAACGTGCCCGACAGCGCGGTCGAGGAGCGGGCGCGGGGCGTCGCTGCCGATGACCTCATGACCATTATCTACACCTCGGGCACGACGGGACGTCCCAAGGGCGTGGAGCTCACTCACCAGAACATGGTGGGCCTGGCCCAAAACGGCTGCGAGTGGATGCCCGAGCTTTTGCATGGCAAGAACTCGCGTGTCCTGCTCTTCCTCCCGCTCGCCCACGTTTTTGCCCGCTTCATCCAGCTTCTTCCGGTATCCGCCGAGGGCGTCGTCGGCCACTCCCCCGACACCAAGAACCTGTTGGAGGACATCGCCTCTTTCAAACCCTGGTACGTCCTTGCAGTGCCGCGCGTCTTTGAAAAGATCTACAACGCGGCCGATGCCAAGGCGGGATCGGGCGCGAAGCTCAAGATGTTCCGGTGGGCCGCGAAGGTCGCGATCGAGTATTCCCGCGCACTGGAAACTGATGAAGGCCCGTCGGCAGCCCTAAAGGCGCAGCACAAGATTGCTGACCGGCTCGTGCACCGCAAGATTATGGATCTGTTTGGTGGCGCGAAATACGCCGTCTCTGGCGGCGGTCCGCTCGGCGAGCGCCTGGGCCATTTCTTCCGCGGCATCGGGTTGCAGATCTTGGAAGGCTACGGCCTGACGGAGACGGCAGCGCCGCTATCGGTCAACACTCCTGCCGTCAACAAGATCGGGACTGTCGGCCCGCCGATTTCCGGCGTGACGGTCCGCGTCGATGAGGAGGGTGAGATCCAGGTCAAGGGGCCGTGGGTCTTCAAGAACTACCACAACAACCCCGAGGCGACCGCAGATGCGTTTGTCGACGGCTGGTTCCACACCGGCGACGTGGGCTCGATCGATGAAGACGGTTACGTCAAGATCACGGGTCGCCGCAAGGAACTGATCGTGACTGCGGGCGGCAAGAATGTTGCCCCGACGGTGCTAGAAGACCGGTTGCGCGGACACCCCCTCGTCAGCCAGGTCGTGGTGGTTGGCGAAGGCAAACCGTTCATTGGCGCTCTTGTCACCCTCGATGCGGAGATGCTGCCCGGTTGGCTGAAGAACCACGGGATGCCGCAAATGAGCGTTGAGCAGGCTGCTCACGACCCCCAGGTCATCGCGGCCATTGACCGCGCGGTCGAACGCGCGAATAAGGCCGTTTCGCGGGCTGAATCGATCCGAAAATTCACGGTGCTCGACACGGACTTCACCGAGGCCAACGGTCTTTTGACTCCGTCGCTCAAGATCAAGCGCGGCCCCATCGCTGAAGCATTCTCCAGGGAGATCGAAGCACTCTACGGCTAAGACTCAGTGCAGCTGGGACATCAGCTCCAAACGCAAAACCTCACCTCTCGCGCCCGTGTGCGCGACGAGCGTGAGGTTTTTGCGATGTCGGGACTCTGCTGGGTGGATACTCAGCCGAGCCTGGTCACTCTCTGGCTCATCGCAGTGTAACGGTCATGTCGATGCCCGACCATATGCCCCGATCGTTCTCAAGAGGTGCTATTCACCACGGGCGATGGCGCTGTGGTGGCGGATAACCTCGCGGATAACGAAGTTCAAGAACTTCTCGGAGAAATCGGGGTCGAGACCGGACTCATCGGCAAGTGCCCGCAGCCGAGCAATCTGACGGGCTTCGCGGTCCGGATCAGCCGGCGGAAGATTCGTGCGGGCTTTGAGCTCGCCAACTTTCTTTGTGCACCGAAAACGTTCGGCGAGCATGTGAATGAGCGCCGCATCGATGTTGTCAATGGTGTGGCGGTATGCGAGCAGTTCGGCGGGAATGTCATCCGGCTCGGGGCTCGCGTGCGGCGAGAGCGAGGTGTCCTTCGTGCTCATGACTCGAGCCTAGCGGCCCGCAATGCCCTCACGGGAGCTCCTGTCCACTGACTAGGACAGGGCAGGTGCCCTTATGCGGACTTACTGCGGTCCTTCGCGCTCGTCACGAGCGTAACGGGAGCGCCATCCTCGACGGCTTCCTTCGTCACGACGACCTTGACAACGTCATCGCGGCTTGGCACATCGAACATGACATCGCGCAGCGTTTCTTCCATGATGGCGCGCAGGCCCCGCGCTCCCGTACCCTGCGCGATGGCTTTGTTCGCAACGGCGCGAATGGCGTCGTCGGTGTACTCGAGTTCAACTCCGTCGAGGTCGAGAATCTTCTTGTACTGCTTGAGCATCGCGTTCTTCGGCTCGGTGAGGATCCGCACGAGGGATTCCTCATCGAGCTCCTCCACGGCCGTGATGACGGGCAGGCGGCCGATGAACTCGGGGATCATGCCGTACTTGTGGAAGTCCTCGGGGCGGGCCTCGCGGAAGATATCGAGGCTGCGGTTGGTGTCCTGCAGCTGGGCGCCGAACCCGATTCCCCGCTTGCCGACACGCTGGCGGATGAGGTCATCCAAGCCCGCAAAGGCGCCCGCGACGATGAACAAGATATTGGAGGTATCAATGTGCAAGAACTGCTGATGGGGGTGCTTACGGCCACCCTGCGGCGGGACCGCGGCCTCGGTACCTTCGATGATCTTCAGCAGCGCCTGCTGCACGCCTTCGCCCGAGACATCGCGGGTGATCGAGGAGTTTTCTGCCTTGCGGGCAATCTTGTCGATCTCGTCGATGTAGATGATGCCGCGTTGGGCGCGTTCGATATCGTCGCCCGCGGCCTGAATGAGTTTGAGGAGGATGTTCTCAACGTCCTCGCCGACGTAGCCCGCTTCGGTCAGGGCCGTCGCATCAGCGATAGCGAAGGGGACATCGAGCATCCGGGCGAGGGTCTGCGCTAGGTAGGTCTTACCCGTTCCCGTCGGACCGATGAGAAGGATATTGGATTTGGCGATCTCGACGTCGTCGTCGGATTCGGCGGGGCTGCGCATCCGCTTGTAGTGGTTGTAGACCGCGACTGCGAGCGCGCGCTTGGCTTCGTCTTGGCCAATCACGTATTCGGATAGGAACGAGAAGATTTCGCGGGGCGTGGGAAGCTCACCGGTTGCGCTGGTTTCGGTCTCATCGACGAGTTGTTCTTCGATGATCTCGACACATAGCTCGACGCACTCATCGCAGATGTAGACACCTGGACCACCGATAAGTTTGCGAACCTGCTTTTGGCTCTTGGCACAAAACGAGCACTTCAGCATGTCTGCCCCGTCAGCCATGGGCTTCACGTCCTTTCGGCGGTCAATCTCGTCTCTCCACCTTGTCACACCCTACCGACAGAGCCGGTGTGGCGCGCCGTCATTTTCTGGCTATGACGGCGCGCCACCCGGATCTGTGGAGTTAGGAGGCCGGGAGTTCGGGCGCTTTACGGGACTCCAGGACCTGGTCCACGAGGCCGTAAGCGAGGGCCTGCTGGGCGGTGAGGATCTTGTCGCGCTCGATGTCGTGACGGATGTCCTCGGCGCTGTGTCCAGAGTGCTTGGCGAGGGTCTCCTCCAGCCAGGACCGCATCCGCTCAACTTCGTCGGCGATGATCTCGATGTCCGAGGCCTGGCCGTGCGCGCCTTCCATCGCGGGCTGGTGGATGAGCACGCGGGCGTTGGGCAGGGCAAGCCGCTTTCCGGGCGAGCCGGCAGCGAGCAGCACGGCAGCGGCGGAGGCTGCCTGGCCGAGGCAGACCGTCTGGATCTGCGGACGGATGTACTGCATCGTGTCGTAGATCGCCGTCATCGCGGTAAAGGACCCGCCCGGCGAGTTGATGTACATCGTGATGAGGCCATCGGGATCCTGGGATTCGAGGACGAGCAGCTGGGCCATCACGTCATCGGCGGATGCGTCGTCGACCTGGACACCAAGGAAGATGATGCGGTCTTCAAACAGCTTGCCGTAGGGATCCTGGCGACGGTAACCGTAGGCGGTGCGCTCTTCGAACTGCGGCAGCACGTAGCGGTTATCGGCGATGACGGGGGCGGCGCCGCCGGGCAGGCCCGCGGTGCGCTTGGCGTGGTACGAAAAATCCATGGGTATTCTCCTTACTTGCCCGTCATGCCACCGGAGCCGGTGACCGAGGCGGAATGGGCGACGACGTGGTCGATGAAGCCGTATTCGAGCGCTTCGTGCGCGGTAAACCACTTGTCGCGGTCAGCGTCGTCCAGAATCTGCTCAACGGTCTTGCCGGTTTGCTCGGCGGTGATCTGAGCGAGGGTGCGCTTCATGTGCAAGATGAGCTGGGCGTTGATCCGAATATCGGAGGCCGTGCCGCCAACCCCACCGGAGGGCTGGTGCATGAGGATACGCGCGTGCGGGGTGGCGTATCGCTTGCCCGGGGTGCCAGAGGACAGGAGGAACTGCCCCATCGAGGCGGCTAGCCCCGTGGCAACCGTAGCCACGTCGGGCTGGATGTAGGTCATCGTGTCGTAGATGGCCATACCTGCCGTAATCGAGCCGCCAGGGGAGTTGATGTAGAGGTAGATATCCGATTCTGGATCCTCGGCGGCGAGCAGCAACATCTGGGCGCAGATGGCGTTCGCGTTCTCATCGCGTACTTCGCTGCCGAGCCAAATGATGCGCTCTTTGAGTAGGCGGTTATAGATGTGATCGTTCAGGGCCGCATTGGCGAGGTCACCTTTACTCAACATTCCTCCTAGGCGGGTAGGGCCTTAGCAATGATTGGAGACTATCGCGAAGTCTTGACGCGCTCCGATTCGGTGGCGGTCTTTTCGCTGTCGGCGCAGGTTACAGGAGCGGGCGACAATTCCCGTCGCGAGATAGCAAGAGGGCGGGCCCAGACATCTTCTGGGCACGCCCTCCGTGCTATGGGTTGTCGCGACGTTACTTCTCGTCGGTCTCCTCGGCAGAGTCCGCGGAGTCCACTGACTCGGCAGACTCGGCAGATTCTTCGCTGGCGTCGTCGTTGCCAAGGAAGGCGGACAGGTCGAGCTCGTTGCCGTCCTCGTCCTTGACGGTGACCTCCTTGAGCGCGGCGATCAGCGACTTGTTACGACGAATCTCTGCCATGAACGCGGGGATCTGGCCGGATTCGGCGGCACCGGAGAAGAACTGGTTCGGGTCGATGCCGTACTGCTGCGCGGTCATCATCATGAACTCGATGAGCTCGTTCTGCTCAACGCCGACCTCATGCTTCTCGGCCAGGGCATCCAGCAGGAGCTGGTCGCGCAGCGCGTTTTCGATGTCGGGGCGGATCTCCTTGCCGTGCTCATCGTCGGCGTCCTTGCCCTCCTGGGCGAGGTGCTCGGCGATCTCGGCGTCGATGACACCTTCGGGCAGCGGGAATTCGACCGTCTCACGCAGGTGGTCGAGCAACTTATCGCGGGCCGCAAGCGCCTGCGCCGAAGCGGCATCCTTCTCGGCCTGCACGCGCAGGTCCTCGCGCAGCTCGTCGATCGTGTCGAATTCGGAGGCGAGCTCCGCAAACTCATCGTCGGCCTCGGGAAGGTCGCGCTCCTTGACCGCGGTGGCGGTAATCGTGCAGGAGGCTTCCTCGCCGGCGTGTTCGCCACCGAGCAGCTTGGTGGTGAAGGACTTCTCCTCGTTGGCTTCAGCACCGATGAGAGCCTCGTCCATACCTTCGAGCATGGAACCGGAACCGACCTCATAGGAGACGCCGGAGACCGAGTCGATCTCTTCGCCATCAATTTCGGCCTTGAGATCGATCGTGACGAAGTCGCCGTCCTCAATGGCGCGGTCGACGCCCACGAGGGAGCCGAAGCGCTGACGCAGTTCGGTCAGCTTTTCCTCCACGTCGTCATCGCTAACGGACGCGTTGTCGACGCTGAGTTCGACGTTGGACAGATCCGGGAAGACGATTTCGGGACGGACATCAACTTCAGCTGTGAAGATCAGGTTTCCGCCGAGTTCGCCAGTGGCGTTCGGAATCTCGGTCACGTCGATCGTGGGCTGAGAAAGCACTGCGAGGTTCTGTTCGGTGACAGCGTCGCGGTAGAGCTGAGGCAGGACCTCGTTAACGGCCTGCTCCAGGACGATGCCGCGGCCAACGCGCTGATCGATGATCTGCTTGGGCGCCTTGCCCTTGCGGAAGCCCGGGATGTTGATCTGGCTGGCGACCTCACGGTAAGCCTTGTCGATGGCCGGCGCGATTTCCTCATACGGGGTTTCCACTGTCAGCTTCACGCGGGTGGGTTCAAGATTCTCGACTTCGGTCTTCACAGCCTTTGGGCTCCAATGTTGGGGATCGGGACTAAACGAAATTGGAGCGGATGACGGGAATCGAACCCGCACCATCTGCTTGGAAGGCAGAGGCTCTACCATTGAGCTACATCCGCACGCCGCTATATCCGAAGGTGAAACAGCGGTGCGGAAATACTCTACCGGTAACGCCCGCCTTCCGTCGAACCGCACTCGTCATCGGCGCTGTGGCGCTGCACACCTCTGTGCTGACGGTTAGCGCACGCCGCTCGCCTACTGATAATGTGGCGAATCGAGTCACGGGGTGTGGCGCAGCTTGGTAGCGCACCTGCTTTGGGAGCAGGGGGTCGCAGGTTCAAATCCTGTCACCCCGACTTTTTTCTTTCACCATTGGGCGCCAGTTCCACGGTAAGCAGTGCCGCGCCAGGCAAGTACGAGAAGTTCGGGGTAGCATCCATACACAGCAGCGCGGGTAAGCCACACTGCTAGATTCCGGATTCTTGCGGGACGCGAGATTGGGGTGCCGATGACGACTCAGAAGCGAATCAGGTTACTACTTGCAGGTAGCGCAGTGGGCCTGTCGGCGTGCCTTATTGGTTGCGGTAACTCCCCCTCCGGAACGGCTCAAGACGTGTTAGGCGCGGCGGAGGGAATTGAAACGACTCCCCCTCCGCCAGAGCCCGAATACACCGTCGTCGACAGCGGATTCTCCCAGTTTGATTGGTTCGCAGACGCCTTTGTCGTTGTCGAGGCATCAGATTCGCCCGCCACGGTCGGCCCGATTGTGAGCGTCATGGTCGCTTTCGATGGTGCCGATGGCAATGAGCTCGCTCGCGATACTTCGCAGGACTTGTTCGATTGGCCTGGGCAACGCAGGGTGCTTACGCACTCTGCCATCATTGACAGCGAAGAAGCCGTCGTCGCTATTCGCAGCGCCATTGGGATGGTCACGTTTCCGAGCGGGGAAACCAGCACCCCAATCGAGCCGTTCACCGTTGACGATGTCAGCGTGGACGATGGCTATGTTACGTTCGGCGACCTCAGCTTCACGAGCCCCCTCGAAGAAACGACGAACCTAACGTTCGGATTCGTCTGCCGCAATGCCGACGGCAAGATTGTGGGCGGGAAATCGAGCGGACTGACCGGAGGTGAGTTTGCCCCGAATGTCGCCACTAAGATCGAAACCCCACGTATCCGGGTCCCCGAACCCGTGACGTCCTGCGACGTCTTCCCCGCTTATTGAGGTCTCCGCACAGCCACGCACCGCCGCACGCGTCCCTATCAGGGGTAACTGACGCGCTCCCATGACAAAGCGGCGGGCCAGATCCTTTAATGGGTCCGGCCCGCCACTTGTCATGAGGTCTATTCGTCGATGAGAATGCCCTGCTTGTATGCCTTCGCGAGGCGACGCGGCACCTTCATCTCACGGCCCTGGACGCGGATGGTCACGAGCTCGGTGAGCTGAGCCTTCCACTGGGACCGGCGAGAGCGGGTGTTGCTGCGGGACATCTTGCGCTTCGGAACTGCCATGTGCCCTGCCGCTCCTTTCCATTTCGTTGATCAAAAGCCGTTGAATAGCTTGCCACGGATCCGGGGGTAAATGCTACCTCGGACGCCGCAAACTGCTGCGAGATCGGCCACAGGCCGTCGGGCAACCTGTCAAGGTTACCACGTCAGCCCTGCCGGGCCTTGAAGTTGGGGTGGCGCTTGTTGATGACGTAGACCTTGCCCCGTCGCTTCACGACGATGGCGCCATCCTTCTTCTTCAGCGCCTTCAAGGATGCTCGAACCTTCATCGCGGCCTACTTCTTGCCGTAGCGACGGTTGAACTTCTCCACGCGGCCGGCGGTATCCAGCACGCGCTGCTTGCCGGTGTAGAACGGGTGGGACGCTGAGGAGACGTCGACGTCGATAACCGGGTAGGTAGCCCCGTCTTCCCATTCGATCGTCTTCTCGCTGGTCATCGTCGAGCGGGTGAGGAAGGCGAAGTTTGCGCTGTTATCGCGGAAGACGACGCTGCGGTAGGTGGGGTGAATATCGGGTTTCATTGCGGTCTCCTTACCAGCTTGATTTCGTGACGCCGGGCAGCTCGCCGCGCAGCGCCATCTCGCGGAAGCGCACGCGCGACAGGCCAAAGCGGCGCAGGTGGCCGCGGGGCCGGCCATCGGCTACGTCGCGGTTGCGCACGCGCGTCGGCGAGGCATCGCGCGGCAGCTTGTGTAACGCGGCCATGGCGGCCTCGCGCTCTGCAGCGCTCAGGTGGGGGTTGACCGAGGCCTTCTTCAGCTCGGCACGCCGCGCGGCGTAGCGCGCGACTATCTTGCGGCGCTGCTCGTTCTTCGCAATCTTGGAGGTCTTTGCCATCAGCGCTCCTCGCGGAAGTCGACGTGACGGCGCACGCGCGGGTCGTACTTTTTCACCACGAGGCGATCGGGGGTGTTGCGCCGCGACTTCGTCGTGATGTAGGTAAAGCCCGTTCCGGCGGTGGACTTCAGCTTGATCTTGGGGCGGAGGTCGGTTTTCTTTGCCATGTCTCTCCTTTAGAGTTTCTCGCCGCGCGCGATGAGCTCGGCAACGACGGCGTCGATCCCGCGCTTGTCGATCGTCTTAATGCCCGCCGTCGAGACGCGCAGCGTGACGCGGCGACCGAGCGAGGGAACGAGGTAGGTCTTTTTCTGGATGTTGGGGTTGAAGCGGCGCGAGGTGCGGCGGTGGGAGTGGGAGACTCGCTTGCCGAAGGCGGGTCGCTTGCCGGTGACTTGGCAGTGTGCAGACATGCGCTCCAGATTAGATGTTGAGAATCGTTATCGTCAAGCATAGGATGCACAACATGCCTCACACTCCCCTGTCGCTGCTCGCGACCATCGACCCCGTGCTGCGCGACTGCGCGGCCTTTGACCTCGTCGTGAGTGAGCCGGCGACCTACGCGCTCATTCACTCCATCTCCGATGACCTCACCCAGGCTCGGCACCTGGTGCTCGGCGAGCAGGGCGTCGTCGAGGACTATTGGACAGAGCTCAATCCGGGGTGTTTTGGCTGCGCGGTGGCGGCCGACGCGATTGAGGCGCTGGCGGCGTTGCTCGCCACGGGCATGGGGCGGCAAGTTGCCTACTTCGCGCCGCTGGGCTTTGACCCGATGCCGCTCGCGCGCACGATTGGCCAAGCCGTGGGCGAGGGCGCGCTCGCGGCCCGGCTGGCGAGCGTCGGCGCGATCGTCGACACCCGGGCGAGCGTGGCGGAGCTACTGGAGCCGCTCACCCTTTCCGAGCGCAACATCGCGAGCGATGCGCCCGAGCGCAGCGTCGGCGAGGCACTGCTCGCCCAGCTGTCCTACGCCGACCTCATCATCGCGCACGGTGGCGACGGAGCGGGCGGCGAGCTCGTCGAACACCTGCGGGCGCACGACACACTGCTGACCGAGGACCTGCATGGCGGGGCCGTTCACCCGCTCGTCTTTGGCGGCGAGCACGACGCGCTCGCGGCGTTTGCGCGCGTCGATCCGATCGCCATTCAGCCGTGGGGCGGGCCGAGCGAGCACGGCACGTGGACGCTCGATCTGCATTCGCCGCGCCCCTTCCACCCCGCGCGCCTGCTCGAGAACATCGAGCTGCTGGGTACCGGCGAGCTCGTGCACCGCGGGCGGTTTTGGGTGCCGAGCCGGCCCGATGCGGTGTGCAGCTGGGACGGCGCCGGCGGCCAGGTCAGCGTCGGGATCGCGGGCATGCGCGGCGGCCACGGGCAGGGAAGCACCCGCCTCGTGGTGACCGGGCGCGGCAGCGAACGCGAGCGGCTGACGCGCGCTTTTGCCGACAGCCTGCTGACCGAGGCGGAGCTGGCGCGCGAGCCGGAAAGCTGGCTCGGCGAGGATGCGCTGGAGCCCTGGCTCGGCGCCGCAAGCTAACGTTTCGCTACCCTGGGGGCATGGCTGACCTCACGCTCGCGCGCGGCACGACCGCCCACGCTGAGCTCGAGATCTCGCGCTCGCGGTTCTTGGGTTACGCGCGCCGGATCGATTCGGAGGCGGCCGCCCGCGCCTTTTTCAGCGAGATTCGTGGGGAGTTTCCCGACGCCCGCCACCACTGCACGGCGTTGACGGTGCGCGCGGGGGTCAATCCGATCGAACGCTCCTCCGATGATGGCGAACCGTCGGGCACGGCCGGGATGCCGATGCTCGCCGCGCTGCGGGGCTCGGGGTTGATCGATACGGCGCTCGTCGTCGTGCGCTATTTCGGCGGCATCAAGCTCGGCACCGGTGGACTGGTGCGCGCCTATACCGATGCGGCGCTCGTGACGCTGCAGGCCGCAACAATCGTGGAGCTGAAAGCGATCCCGGCCTGGGAGCTGAGCGTCGACGCGGCGGACGCCGGGCGGCTGCACGCCGGCTTCGAAGGGCACGGGATCACCGTCGCCGACGTCGCCTACGGCAGCGATCCGCAGCGTCCCGCCGACGCCCTGTTCACGCTCACGCACCCCGATGAAGACGCCTTTGCCGCCCAGCTCGCCGCGCTCACGCTCGGCGAAGGTAAGCCGCGGCGCATTTCCGACCGCATTGTGGAGGTTGCCCAATGATCTGGCTCACGAACGTGCTGCTGTTGCCGGCTATTTTTGTCACGACGACGATCGCGTGGGCAACAACGCAGAAGGATCGTGCGGCTGGCGACTATCGGGCGGTGATTGCCCTCGTCGTCGGCGCCCTGGTGTGGGTCGGCGGGATCGCGTTCACCGTCATCGCAGAAAACCCCAACGCCGTCCTGCCGGGCGGATTCGTCCTCGCGGGGGTGGCGCTCGCCTGCCTCACCTACCTCGCGCTGCCGCGGCCCCAGCTCGCGGTGCGCGAGGCACCGGCGACGTCCTCGCCGGGGGTGCTAGCCGAGGGCCTGGCCCAGGCGGGGCGGCCCGCGCTCATCCTTGGGTGGGCGTCGGTCGCGCTCTTGGCGGCGGTGATCATCATGCTCGTCGTCGTCGATTCGTCGATGTGGTGGTTCGCGCTGCTGCTGGCGCTCTTTGCGCTCCTCATCCCGCTGTTTTTGCAGCCGTGGCGGATCCTTGTGACGGGACGTGACGTTCAGCTGCGCACGCAGATCCCGTTCATTCAGCGGCAATACCCGCTGACCGAGATCGTGCGTGCCGAGGTTAGTCAGGTCGATCCATTTGGCGAATTCGGTGGCTTTGGCTACCGCGCGAACCTGTCCGGCGAGCGCGGCGTCGTGCTGAAAAAGGGCCCGGCGCTGCGATTGCACCTTGCGGGTGAGCGCACGTTCGTGGCGACGACGGATGACGCCGCGCCGCTCGCGCACGCCGTCAATGAGGCAATCAATTCCTCGCAGAGCGGACCGGATGCGCCATTGACCTCGCACTAGCGCTACACTGGCGACAGTTACGCCCACCGAGTCGATAAGGAGCAGCCATGGCCCATCTGCCACGTATCGCTGCTCGCTCGGGGTGGGTTCGGGAAGCTTGCGGGCGCCCCTGTTGTTGCTGTCTGTAGGGCGTTGGACCCTGCCTTGCGTCACCGCGCGCCGCACGTGGTTGACGTGTCCAGCGTTCCCTCGATGACCGGCACTGTTCGTTACCACCGCACACTTCTTGGAGTTCCCATGGCTATTGCCGCAAATGTTTCTGATCTCGCCGGCCGCACCCCGCTCGTGCGCATTAACCGGCTCACTCCTGGCGACGCCGAGGTCGTTGCCAAACTCGAATACTTCAACCCCGCCAACTCGGTCAAGGACCGCATTGGCGTCGCGATCGTCGATGCTGCCGAGGCCTCGGGCGAACTGCCTGCGGGTGGCACCATCGTCGAGGCGACGAGCGGCAACACCGGCATCGCGCTCGCGATGGTCGGCGCGGCGCGCGGTTATCACGTCGTGCTCACGATGCCGGAATCGATGAGCAAGGAGCGGCGCGTGCTGCTCCGGGCCTACGGCGCCGAGCTCGTCCTCACCCCCGCCGCGGAGGGGATGCGCGGCGCCGTTGAGGCCGCCGAGAAGATCGTCGCCGAACGCGATGGCGCCGTCTTGGCCCGCCAGTTCGCTAATGCCGCAAACCCGGCGATCCACCGCGCGACGACCGCCGAGGAAATCTGGGCGGACACCGATGGGCAGGTCGACGTTTTCGTTGCGGGCATTGGCACCGGCGGCACGCTCACGGGCGCCGGCGGACGCCTGAAAGAGCTCAACCCGAACCTGCACCTCGTCGGCGTGGAGCCGGCGGAATCGCCGCTGCTGACCGAGGGGAGCGCCGGCCCGCATAAGATCCAGGGCATCGGCGCGAACTTCGTGCCCGAGGTGCTCGATACCGACCTGTATGACGAGGTCATCGCGATCACCGGCGAGGAGGCGCTTGCCACGGCCCGTAAGGCCGCGAGCGAGGAGGGCCTGCTCGTCGGGATCTCGGCTGGTGCCGCGCTCGCGGCGGCCGCGAAGCTCGCCACGCGCGAGGAGTTCGCGGGCAAGCGCATCGTCGTCATCCTGCCGGACCTCGGCGAACGCTACCTGTCGACCGCCCTGTTTGAGGGGCTGGTCGACTAGCCATGACTCACGAGCCGGTGAGCCTGACAACGCTCATGAAGGAGGACCTGCAGGCGGCCCGCAATTCCGATCCGGCCGCCCGCACCATGGTCGAGGTCGCGCTCGCCTACCCGGGTGTCCACGCGGTGTGGGGCCACCGCGTCGCGCACCACCTGTGGGGGCGCGGCCACAAACTCATTGCGCGGCTGTTCTCCCAGCTGATGCGCGCGCTCACCGGGATTGAAATCCATCCCGGTGCGCGCATCGGCCGGCGTTTTTTCATCGACCACGGCATGGGGGTCGTCATCGGCCAAACGGCCGAGGTCGGTGACGACTGCGTGCTGTTTCACGGCGTGACGCTCGGCGGGGTCTCGATGCGCAAGGGCAAGCGCCACCCCACCCTCGGAAACGGTGTCATGGTGGGCGCGGGCGCGAAGGTACTCGGTCCGATCTACATCGGTGATGGCGCCAAGATTGGTGCCAACGCCGTCGTCGTGAAAGATGTCCCGCCAGCAACTGCGGCGATCGGCGTGCCAGCCAAGGTTCGCCAGCCGAATCCGGAGTCCAAGGGCGCGGAGCAGATCGTCGATCCCACGCTGTTTATCTAGTCTCTCCGGGCTACGTCGCTTACGAGGCTTCAGTAGTACAGTGGCAATATGACTAGCGCCACATACAGCTCACACGTCAGTTCGTTGACGAGTGTGCCGCGTGCGCAAGGCATCGAGATTCGGCCGCTACGCCTGAACGACCTGGACGAGCTCGCACGGCTGTATTTCCGCTCCTATCCCCCGGGCGTCGCGGCCGAGAGCTTCGATGACGCCTACGACGAGATGGAGATGAGCTTTGCGGGCGCCTTCGGCAAGAAGGCCCCGGGCGGCTTTTTGGGCGCGGAGCGCGACGGTCGGCTCATCGGCGTCATCATGACCGTCCTCGACCCGCCGTGGGACGACGTGCCCGACGGCCCGTTCGTCATCGAGCTGTTTGTTCACCCCGATCACCGGGGCCAGGGCGTCGCCTCCAGCCTGCTCGCGGCCGTCGCGCAAAAGCAGGAGGCGGACGGGCACGAAACCATCGCACTGCGGGTGGATCTCGTCGACGCTGCGGATGCTGCGCGACTGTACCGTACGCTCGGCTTCACCGAGCACGAGGAGTTCAACTAGCGCTGGCAGCGCGGGCAGCGGTAGAGCTTTCGCGCCGCCATCTCCTCCATCACGATGGGGGTTGCGCACACCAGGCAGGGCAGTCCGGCTCGCTGATAGACGTAGAACCGTTCCTGCTCGCCCTCACTCGTCGTCACGATGGAGCCGGTTTCCACCCCATTTTTCATGTGCTCGGCGAGAACGTCCCACAGGGTGCGCAGGCGGGCTATCGAGACTCGATTACCGGGACGCCACGGGTGGATGCCGGCGATGAAGAGCGCCTCGGCTCGGTAGATATTGCCCGGACCGGAGATGACGGCCTGGTCCATGACGAGTTCGCCGATGGGACGGCGCAGCTGGCGGGCACGCGTGATGAAGCGCTCAGGGTCGGCGTCCGCCCGTAGTGGATCCGGCCCGAGCCGCGAGGTGACGGCGAGGATCTCGGGCGCGTTTAGGACGCGGCATTGGTTCGGCCCGGTGAGGTCGGCAATCCCGTGGTTTGTGGCGAGCCGTACCCGGACCTGGCCGCGCGGCTCTGGCGGGGCCCACGCCTCGGTCGATGTAATTTCGCCCGCGAGCTCTTCGCTTTCGCCGATCCGGCGGCGCGGCGCTCCGATCGCGTGCGGCGCGACGAAGGACTCATCGCCATCGAAGGTCCACGAGCCGTACAGGCCCAGGTGGGTGTGCAAGACGAGATCGTCGAAATGCTGGAAGAGGTGCTTGCCGTAGGCCTCGGAGCCTTCGTAGCGTCGTCCGCTCAGGAGTCGGGCGCCGTCAGCAAACCTGCCTTGGGGCGAGCTGACGTCGATTCTCTGACCGGCCAGGAGTTCGTCGAACGCGGCGGCGAGCCGGTGGATGGAATGGCCCTCAGGCATCGGCGAGCGGGTCCCACAGCGCGCGGGTGAGGTCGACTTTGGTGGGGTGACGCCAGACGAGCGCGGTGGCTTCGTCGTCGTAATGTGCCAGCGCATCGGTGCGAAGCTGGCGTGGCAGTGTCCCGTCGGCGCGCACGACGCGCCACCAGGGACCGATCCCGCCATAGCGGCTCATGACCTGTCCGACGAGGCGCGCGGAGCCGGTGCCGTAGCGGTCCTTGAGGCACTCGGCGATCAGCCCATAGGTACATACACGTCCGGCGGGGATCTGATTGACGATGTCTAGGACGCGCTCAGCATGCCCGGGAAGCTCTGGGAAATCCTCGATACTACTCATAACTCTCGCCATCAACGGTATCGGTCGGCACTGGGGCCTGCCAGGGGTGGGGCGTGTGAGAATGGAGCCATGTCTTGCGAACACTGCGATTCCTCCATTCCGCACGATCATGACGCGGTCCCCGATGCGATGGCGCGGGCGAAGGCCAACACCAAGATGCTGCTGATGGTGCAAGCTGCGGTGGCCGCCGTGGCGCTCATTGCTTCGGTGATCTTCCTGCCGCTGTCCTCCTGGCCCATTCCCTTTGGCTGGGGTTTGGCAACGTGGGCCGCGGCGACGGGACTCGGCGCGATTGCCGGGACATGGGCTCGCGGCGGCAAAGACATCTCCCGCAATTCCGTGGCGATGCGGGTGCGCCTCGTGGCCGGAATCGCGGCTGCGCTCGTGTTAGTTCTGGGAGCGTTGGTTGCAGCGGCACGCTCGGAAGACGGCCGCTACGTTGGTGGGACTTCCGCGAGCGGCCTTGAAGCCTGGCAGGTTGCCCTCGCGGTTCTTGCGGGCTGGCTGGTAGGGGCAGCGGTGGCGGCGGCGGTCCAGACCTATGGCTGGCTGCGCGTCGTGGATTCGCCCGGAGATGCGGGAGAACTCGTGCGCGCCGGCATCATGCATTCACGCAGCGCGGGCATCGCTCGCCCGCTCCTCGCATTCCTTGTTCCCGCACTCATGGTCGCGGTGTGGACGCTGGTGTTTGCCTGGCTTCCGCTGGTAGTCCTGGTTGCGCTACCCGCGCAGGCACTGATCGCGATTGCGATGACGCGGCGCTAGTTGCGCTCGTCGTCGTAGGCCTGAATCTGATCGATGCGGCGCTGGTGGCGCTCATCGCCGCTGAAGGGTTCCGCGATGAAGGCCTCAATGAGCGAGAAGATCTCCTCGGTGGAGTGCTGGCGAGCGCCGACCGAAATCACGTTCGCATTGTTGTGCTGGCGAGCCAGCACGGCGGTGTCGTGATTCCACACGAGGGCCGCGCGAACGCCATTAACCTTGTTGGCCGCGATCTGTTCACCATTGCCGGACCCGCCGATGACGACGCCGAGGGAACCCGGGTCGGCGACGACACCGAGACCCGCCTCGATACAAAACGCCGGATAGTCATCCTGCGCATCGTAAGTGTGCGCACCATGGTCGATAACCTCGTGCCCCAGCGAACGTAAGTGTTCGGCAAGCTCATTTTTCAAGTCGAATCCGGCATGATCGGTTCCCAGATGAATTCGCATGTCTCCCATTGTGCCCCACGCCGATTCTCGGCGGTGCCACTCCGCGTGCTCCGTTAGTCTGAGCTCATGACTTCTACCGTGAGAATTCAAGACGACCTTTTTGCCGCCCTCAACGGAGACTGGCTGGCTGACCATGTGATTCCCGCAGACCGTGCACGCGACGGAGCATTCCACCATCTTCGCGACCAGTCCGAAAAGCAGGTGCGAGCAATCATCGAACGCTGCGCCGATGAGAATGTTGGTGACGGCAGCGAGGAAGCCGCGAAGATCGGCCGGCTCTACCGCGCGTTCATGGACACCGAGGCGATCGAGGCCGCTGGAATGAGCCCGCTGGCCGATGTTCTGGAGGTCATCACGGCCGCATCGACGAAGGATGAGCTCGCCGCAGCCCTCGGACAGCTCTACCCTAGCGGCGGTCCCGCGCTCTTCGATATTGGTGTCTTTTCTGACCTGAACAACCCCGAACGTTACGCCCTGTACTTCGCCCAGGCGGGCCTCGGGCTGCCGGATGAGTCCTACTATCGCGAAGACGCCCATGCTCAGACGCGTGAGGCCTACGTGCGGCACGTGGAAAAGATGGTCAAGCTCGGCAAACTCGCCGATGACCCGGCGGCTGCGGCGACGCGCATCATGGCACTGGAGACCGAGATCGCGCGCGGCCACCGCGACCGCGTCGCCTCACGCGATATCCAGAAAATGAACAACCCCACGAGCGTTGAAGAGCTTGCCACGATGCTGGACGGTTTCGACTTCGAGGGGTGGCGCCGCGCCGCGGGCATTTCCGACGCTCAGCTCGAGGTCGTCATCGTTCAGGTCCCGGAATTCTTGGAGCACGCCGGCAAGCTCTGGCAGAGCGCGGACCTTGCGGACCTGAAGCTGTGGGCCGCCTGGCATGTCCTGCACGCCGCGGCCCCCTACCTCACCTCGGACATCGTCGAGGAGAACTTCGACATGTACGGCCGCACCCTGACGGGGGCGGAAGAACTGCGCGAGCGGTGGAAGCGCGGGGTCGGCGTGGTCGAAGCCAATCTCGGTGAAGCAGTCGGCAAGCTTTACGTCGCCGAGCACTTCCCGCCGAGCCACAAGAACGCGATGGATGAACTGGTAGCGAACCTCATCGAGGCCTACCGCCGCTCGATCACCACGCTTGAGTGGATGACGGAGGAAACCAAGGACAAGGCCCTCGTCAAGCTCGACGCGTTCACGCCCAAGGTGGGCTACCCGGATCGGTGGCGCGACTATTCTGCGCTGGAGATCCCCGAAGGTGACCTCGTCACGGCCGTTCGCAACGGGAGCCGATTCGAGTTCAACCGGCAGCTCGGTAAACTTGGCGGCCCGATCGATCGCGATGAATGGCTGATGTCCCCGCAGACCGTGAACGCCTACTACATGCCGACGATGAACGAGATCGTCTTCCCGGCCGCGATCTTGCAGCCGCCGTTCTTCGACGCCGAGGCAGATGATGCGCAAAACTACGGCGGGATCGGCGCGGTCATTGGGCACGAAATCGGCCACGGGTTTGATGACCAGGGTTCGCAGTTCGATGGCCGCGGCCAGGTGCTGAACTGGTGGACGGATGCCGACCGGGAAGAATTCGAAAAGCGCACCGCGCTGCTCATCGAGCAGTACGACGCGTTTGTGCCCTCGCAGCTGCCCGACGACAGCCCCCATCACGTCAACGGTGCGCTGACCATCGGTGAGAACATCGGGGACCTCGGCGGCCTTTCGATCGGGCTGAAGGCCTACGAAATCGCGTTGGAGAAGCAGGGCAAGACGCTCGCCGAGGCGCCCGAGATCGACGGCCTTTCCGGCCTGCAGCGCATCTTCTACTCGTGGGCACACATCTGGCGGGAGAAGGCGCGCAACGCCGAGATCATCCGCCTGCTCACGATCGACCCGCACTCGCCCGCGGAGTTCCGCTGCAACGGCGTGCCGCGCAACATGGACGCCTTCTATGAGGCCTTCGATGTCCGCGAGGGCGACGGCATGTGGCTCGATCCGGAAAAGCGAGTAGAGATTTGGTAGCGTCGCTCTTCCCGGTTCTCGCGATCGTCAGCATTCTCGCCCTAGTGGGGATCGTGATTGCGCTGATCAAGACGTCCGAGTAGGTCATGCGCCTGATCGCGCTGCACGGCTCGATGTCGTCCGCCGCCCAGTGGCGGGGCTATGCCTCGCTGCTGGGCGGCGTCGAGGTCGTCGCCCCCGACCTTCCGGGACACGGCCCCCGCCTCGCCGAGCGGTTCACGATCCCGCGCGTTGCCGAGACTATCGAAAAGGCGAGCTCCGGGGCGGATCAGTTCGTTCTTGCCGGACACTCACTTGGCGGCTATCTCGCGTTCGGGTACGCGGCCACCCATCCGGATCGAGTCGCCGGGCTCATTTTGCTGGGAGCCTCGGCCGAGCCCACGGGAGCATTAGCTGCGACCTATGGCGCATTCGCGTGGGCAGTTGAGCGAGCTCCGCGACGGGCTTTCACTCATGCCCGCAACAGCCTGGCCCGCCGGTTGGGAATGGCGGACGACCTGCTCGTACCGCCCGAGGCCTATGACGACCTCGCGCACATCTGGGCGAGCGTGCAGCGTGCATGCCCCTTGCGGCTGTTAGGACAGGTCCGTTGTCCGGTCGTGTTCATCAACGGGCAGTTCGATCAGATGCGTCTTCACGAACGCCGGGCTGCTCGCCTCGCATCGAATGCGCCCGTACGGATCATTACGGGTGCCAGCCACCTCGCCCCGATCACGCACTGCGCGGCCGTGGCAGGCGAAATACGACAGTTTCTGGCACAGCACGACCTGTGCTAACAGCTAGTCGAAAATCGGCCCCACGTCGCGTGAGCGCTTGAGTTCGAAGAAGCCGGGAACGGAAGCTACGGCGACGCAACCGTCCCAGAGCTTGAGCGCGTCCTCGCCCTTGGGCGCGGGCGAGACGACGGGGCCGAAGAATGCCACCCCATCAATCGCGATCACGGGGACGCCGACGTCATCGCCGACGAGGTCGAGCGCACGCTGGGTCGATTCGCGCATGACGGGATCGAAGTCCTCCGTCTGAGCGGCATCGGCGAGCTCTGCCGGTAGGCCCACCTCGGCGAGCGCTTCGGAGATAATCGCCTCGGTATCGGTGCGGCCCTCGACGTGGATCCGTGTGCCGAGCGCATCGTAGAGCGGCTTAACGTATTCCTGGCCCTGGCTCTGGGCGACGGCAGCGATAAGACGAGACGTCACCCAGGTCTTATCAATCATCTCGCGGTAGCCCGGATCGAGCTCCCGGCCCTCGTTCAAGACCGCGAGCGCCAGCAGGTTCCAGGAGACATCGAGGTTGCGTGCCTCGGCGACTTCGCCCATCCAGCGCGACGTCATCCAGGCCCACGGGCAGGTCGGATCAAACCAGAATTCAACGTTGGTGCTCATACCCTTCACTGTATTGGGTGGACCGAGATAGCGCAGGGTGGAAAGATCGAACCGATACCGACCCCGGCAGCCGAAGGAGCACCATGCCCGGCAAGAACCTCACCCGACTCGAAGCGATCGAACGCGCCAGAATCGTCACCGACGTCGAGTCCTACGACGTGAACCTCGACCTCACCCGCGGCGATGAAACGTTTGGCTCTACGACGACGATCGTCTTTAACGCCGAGGCCGGAGCAGCCACTTTCGTCGACCTCATTGCCGATAGCGTCGAGCGAATCGAGCTCAACGGTGAGCAGGTCGATCCCGCAGCCTTTGGTGATCACCGCATCCAGATCACGGGGCTGGCCGCCCACAACGAGCTGACGATCGAGGCCGTCTGCCGCTACACCAACACCGGCGAAGGCATGCACCGCTTCGTCGATCCGGAAGACGGCGAGGCCTACCTCTACACCCAGTTCGAGGTACCCGATGCCCGCCGCGTCTACGCCTGCTTCGAGCAGCCCGATTTAAAGGCCGCCTTCACTTTCCACGTCACGGCCCCCGAGCACTGGGTCGTGGTCTCCAATGAGCCGGCGTCGGTCAGTGAGGTGGCCGGCGCCAAGCGCTGGGACTTTGCAGCCACTCCCCCGATTTCGACCTATATCACCGCGATCGTGGCCGGCCCGTACCACGAGGTGCGCAGCGAGCTGACGAGCAGCGATGGCCGCACGATCCCGCTCGGCCTGTATTGCCGCGCCTCCCTCGCCGAGCATCTGGACGCCGAGGAGATTTTCGACATCACGCGTCGCGGCTTTGAATTCTACGAGCGCGAGTTCGCCCGCCCCTACCCGTTCACGAAGTACGACCAGCTCTTCGTGCCCGAATACAACGCGGGCGCGATGGAAAATGCGGGCTGCGTGACCTTCCGCGATCAATACATCTTCTCCTCCAAGCCCACCGAGTACATGATCGAGCGCCGCGTCGTGACGATCCTGCACGAGCTCGCCCACATGTGGTTCGGCGACCTCGTGACGATGAAGTGGTGGAACGACCTGTGGCTGAATGAGTCCTTCGCCGAGTTCATGTGCACGCTCGCGACGGCCGAGGCCACCCGCTGGGATCACGCCTGGACCACCTTCGCGGCCGTCGAAAAGGCCTGGGCCTACAACCAGGATCAGCTGCCCTCCACGCACCCCATCGTCGCCGAAATCAACGACTTGGAAGACGTCGAGGTCAACTTCGACGGCATCACCTACGCCAAGGGCGCCGCCGTGCTGCGTTCCCTCGTCGCCTACGTCGGGCGCGAGCCCTTCTTTACCGGCGTGACGAACTACTTCGACAAGCACGAGTGGTCCAACACGACGCTCGCCGATTTCCTCACCGAACTCGAGGCCGCCTCTGGCCGCGATCTTGACGCGTGGTCCAAGGTCTGGCTCGAAGAAGAGGGCCTGACGATCCTGCGCCCTGAACTTCAGATCGACGACGACGGCATCATCCGCTCCGCTGCGATCATTCAGGAATCCTTCAAGGGCTCCTCCATGCGGCCCCACCGCGTCACCGTCGGCGGCTACGAGGTGATCGACGGCATCCTCACCCGCACCTACCGCGACGAGCTCGACGTCGACGGGGAGCGCACCGAACTGCCCGAGCTTGTCGGCCAGCGGGCCGGCGCGATGCTGCTCGTCAACGACGAGGACCTCGCCTACGCCAAGATCCGAATGAGCGAGGCCTCCCTTGCGAGCGCCACCACCTACATCGACACCATGGCCGACTCGCTCGCCCTCGCCGTCCTGCTCGGCTGCGCGTGGGACATGACGCGCGACGCCGAGATGAGCGGCGCCCAGTTCGTGGCGCTTGCCTCCCGCGCCCTGTCGGCCCCCGGAATGGTGCCCTCGGTCCGGCATTCGCTGCTCAATCAGCTCGCGACCGCGGCCGA
Organism: Bowdeniella massiliensis; assembly: GCF_023634005.1. Classification (NCBI taxonomy): domain Bacteria; kingdom Bacillati; phylum Actinomycetota; class Actinomycetes; order Actinomycetales; family Actinomycetaceae; genus Bowdeniella; species Bowdeniella massiliensis. The sequence goes on along the minus strand of NZ_JALIQR010000012.1, from coordinate 53,626 downwards.
GCGCTTCACCGCGCCCGAGGGGCGAGCCCAGGTCATCGAGTCCTATGCCGAGACGCTGCGCGACCTGCTCGCCGACGCAAAGCCGGGCAGCGATGAGCAGCTGCTCTACGCCCAGCACTACGCGAGGTTCGCCACGACCACGGACCAGCTCGCCTACCTGCGCGGCATCGCGGGCGGCGCCATCGCGGGCCTGACGCTCGATGACGCGTTGAACTGGAAACTGCTGCAGGGCCTCGTCGCTGCCGGTGCGGCTGGCGAGAGCGAGATCGTCGCCCAGCTGGAATCCGACCCGTCGCTGACCGGGCGGGAAGAGGCCGCCTTCGCGCGCGCCGCCATCCCGACGGCGGGCGCCAAACAGGCAGCCTTCGATGCCGCGCTGGGCGATGAGTCCCTGTCCAACGACGCGCTGCTGTCAACGATGCGGGGCATGTTCGCCCGCGCCTGGCAGCGCCCCGAGCTCCTCACCGGCTTCACGCCGCGCTACTTTGACGAGCTCGAGCGGATCTGGCGCGAGCGTTCCGGCCACATCGCGCAGATGCTCGTCGGCTGGCTCTATCCGACGGAGCTGGCGGGCCTGAGCGATATCGCCGATCAGACTCGAGCCTGGCTCGAAGCGCACGAGGACGCGCCCGCCGCGCTGCGCCGCCTCGTCTCCGAGCAGCTCGACGGCGTCGAGCGCGCGGAGCGGATCCAGCAGATCTAGCCCAGATGCCAAGGGGCCCGGCCAGCACGCGCTGGCCGGGCCTTTCGGTATTCAACCTACGAGCTCACCTGCCCGCGTACCTCCGCGGCGGCAGCCACCAGGTTCCTAAGCGTCGCGATCGTCTCGGGATAGGCGCGCGTCTTCAGCCCGCAGTCGGGGTTCACCCACAGTTGGCGCGGGTCCAAGGCCGTGGTGGCAGCGCGCGACAGCGCGACCTCCTCTTGCAGCGTCGGAATGCGCGGGGGGGCAAGACATCCATCTTCGAGCGAGACGCCTCGATCGAGGTGACATCGGCATCGAGGTTGTCGATGGCGTCCACGAAAGATGCCGGGTCAGATGGGGTATAGGGGTGCTATGGCAAGAGCGGTAGTCATGGTGGTGTTCCTGCAAGGACGGTTCGGGCCGGGTCCAGGGGTGGGCTCTGACGGGCACGCGGACTTCCGAATGTGTGCGCAGGAGAAAGTTCAAGAGGACCGAGGCGCGCTGACGTGCTCGTCAACCAAACATTCGCAGGAACACAAATGCAGTATCAATGGGCGCGACCGCGAGCTGAAAGACGCGTCCACATCGTCGACAATGTAGCGCGCGTTAAGGAATATTGCTCGATTCAGGCTATGGAGCTGTGACCGAAAAGAGCGATTCGCCTGCCTCGACATGTTCCCCGGCTAGCCGCGTGATGCTATGGGCCTCCCCCATTGCCACGATCGGCGTAATAGGAAGGAAGTTCTCGATCTTTGAGGTATCCCAGGCACACATGAGTTGACCCTGTGCCAGCCGCGAGTCCTTGGCTACGTGCCAGGCAAACCCCCGACCCTGCAATGCGACGGTGTCCAGCCCTAGGTGCACGAGAATCGGGATGCCCTCATCAGGTGAGATGACGCAGGCGTGCGGATGCCAGGCGGTGATAAGCCCCGCAATGGGCGCCACGACGGGGATTCGCTCGCGTTCCGGCCAGATCGCTACGCCAGGCCCAAGCACCTGGCCGGAAAAGATATCGTCCGGGACATCGGGCAGGTCGACGACGTGCCCACCAAAGGGCGCTCTGACCGTGAGCTCAGCCGCCGAGCCAGCCATGACCTAGTGCGATCCCAGGCGGTCGCGCACGCCGAGCGCTTCGCGCACGGTGTGGATCAGCGACGTGAGCCGCCCGTTGTCTGGCAAATCCTCCACGAGGATCGATGCTCCAGTGCCATCACCGAGCGGAATCTTCCAGTTGGGGTATTCCTGGTCCGTGCCTGGCTGGTTCTGCGTCCGACGCTCCCCCACCATGTCGGTAAGCGAGATTCCGAGGAGTTGGCTCGGCGTCAGCGTGATGTAGCGGTGCATCGCTTCGACGATCTCGCGTTCCGTGGGATCGTCGCCGATGAGCCCGTACTCACGCAGGCGGTTGAGCATGCGCTCGCGTTCCGCGAGTGCCTCCGCGCGGACCTGTTCCACCGGGTCGACAAGCAGGCCGAGGCGCTCTCGAACATCGACGTGCTCACCGGCGAGGTAACCGGCCGCGGGCGGCATGTCGTGGGTGTCGACGGTCGCGAGCGCCAGGTGGCGGTAATCTTCGGGACGCTTCGGCAGCCCGTCCTCGCCGTACTCGAACCACATGACCGAGGTGCCAAAGATCCCGCGCTCCGTCAGGTAATCGCGCACCCACGGCTCGACGGTCCCGAGATCCTCGCCGATGAGTGCCGCGCCGGCGCGGTGCGCTTCGAGCAGCAGGACCCCGATCATAGCCTCGTGATCGAAGCGAACATAGGTGCCGTCACCGGGCGATGCGCCCTGCGGGATCCACCATAGGCGGAAGAACCCAATAATGTGGTCCACCCGGATCGCGCCGGCATGACGCAACACGGTGCGGAGCATGTCGCGTAGCGGTTCGTAGCCGCGCTCAGCGAGGGCATCGGGGCGCCACGGAGGCTGGGACCAGTTCTGGCCCTGCTGGTTGTACATGTCTGGCGGAGCGCCCACCTCGATGCCGCGCGCGAAGACATCTTGCAACGCCCACGCGTCAGCGCCTCCGGGGTGTACACCGACCGCCAGGTCCTGCATGAGGCCGAGTCCCATTCCGGCATCGATCGCGTCGGCTTGTGCGCGCTGCAGCTGCTGGTCAATGATCCACTGCAGCCAGCAGAAGAAATCGATCCGCTCGGCAAGCTCGATGCGCAGCAGCCGGGTGCGAGGCGAGGACGGGTGCGAGACCGACTCAGGCCACTGCTCGCCGCGGTAGCGTTCCGCGAGTGCGCACCACAGGGCGAAGTCCTCCAGGCCCTGGCCCATCTCGCTGCGGAAGCGCTCGAATTCGCGGCGCCGGGCAGGCGACAGCCCGTGCGCGTAGATGACGGCGAGGGCCTGGCTCTTTGCCCGCCAGGACGCATCGCGATCGATGGGCTCGGGCGAGTCGTTATCGGCTTCAACCTCCTGCTGCGCCCAGCGGACAAGAGATCGCTGCGGGCCGGTGAGGTAGGCAACCTCCTCAATGTCCTCGGGCCGGATGTAGAGCGGAGAAACGAAGCGGCGCGACGTCGGTAGATAAGGCGAGGGCGTGATGGGCGGGAACATCTCGGCCGCATGCAGCGGGTTGATGAGAAGGAAGTCGGCTCCCACCGAACCGAAGAACGAACCCAGCTCCGCTAGATCACGTGCATCGCCCATCCCCCACGAGTCCTTGGAACGCACCGAATACAGCTGGGCCATCGTGCCCCAGCCGCGGCCCGTGGCAAGCGTGGGCTCGGCCAGCCGCTCCGGAGTGACCGCGAGCGGCGCCCGAGTCGTCGACCCATCACCAAGCGTGGCCACCACCGTGTGCCAGCCCAGCGGAAGGTTACTCGGCAGAACGAACGTTGCCTGCCCCGTCAGTACCCCGTCGACCTCACGCGGTTCGACCCAGTGGTCCTTTTGCCCCAGCTGCCAGCTTCCGCCGTCTTCCAAGACGACGGCGACCTCGACGCTGCGGCCGTGCGGCAGGTGAACCGGCACGTCGTGTTCGTGGCCTTCGCGCACGACGAGGCAGGCCGGCAGCAGGCGACGCCAGGGGGCGAGATCGACGTCAGCGATCGCCTTGTGGACATCCTCATCGGAGGTGAGCTGAAAGCCGAGGGCGGCTAGCACCCGAATCAGCGTCTCATCGGATACCTGGCGATGGGCGCCGTGAAAGTCCCAGAATTCGGTGGCGACCCCGTTGAGGTCGGCCAGGTGACGAAGGGCGTCGGAGTTGTCGATGCTCATGAGGTTCCCACCTGTGAGGTTTCGTGAGTGAACGGTCGGCATAAAAACCGCCCCGCGACAAGCGGGACGGTCCGGATCTCAATCCTATTCTTCGGCCATCATGCCATTGATGTTCTCGGCGATCGCCTCGGCTTCGGGGCCGACGACGACCTGGACCACGTGGCCGGATCGCACTACGCCATAGACGCCGTCGATCCGCAAGCCCTCTTCACTGACGGCCTCTGGGTCCTTGACCTGGACACGCAGTCGCGTGATGCACGACTCCAGCTCCTCGATGTTGTCCTTGCCTCCGAGTCCGGCCAGAATTTCAGCTGCGTTGCTCATGTCACCCATCTCATTTCTTGCGTTCCGACTCCGTAACTATCCTCACACCAGTATCGCACTAACCGCGGGCTTCGGCGATGCTACCGGCTGAGCAAGTTGGCACAATGGGGATCGGACCGAGGAGGTTTTCCATGACAGGCGTACACGAAGCTGATCGCGATAAGCATGGCCGTACCCGCTACCACGGCATCGGGGTCAGCCCCGGCCGCGCCGTCGGCCCGATCGCGCGCGTCTTTCCCCGGGTGAGTGAGCCTCGCGCTCGATTCCTCCCTCCCGAACGCCACGCCGACGCCGAGGTCGAGCGCATCTATGAAGCGGCCAAGCAGACGGCCGAGAACCTCTCGCTGCGCGCCCAGCTCGCCGAGGGTCAAGCCGCCGAGGTATTGACGACGGCAGCTCAAATCGCTGAAGACCCCGTGTTGTTGGAAGGCGCGAGCGATCTTGTGCGCTCACGTCAACTCGTTCCCACTCGCGCCGTATGGGAGGCCGCGGGCTCGCTCGCTGACCAGCTCCGAGAAATGGGCGGCTACCTCGCTGAACGCGCGCTCGATGTCTACGATGTGCGCGACCGCATCATTGCCCGCCTCATCGGCCGTCCCGCGCCGGGCCTTCCCACCCCAGATCGGGAGCACATCCTGTGGGCCTCCGATCTCGCGCCCTCCGATGCCGCGCAATTGGACGCCGCAAAGGTGCTCGGCATCGTCTTGCAAGAGGGTGGCCCCACCTCGCACACCGCGATCGTCGCCCGCGAACTCGGAATCCCGGCCGTCGTCGCGGCGCAGTCATCGAGCGCACTGAAGGACGGCGACATCGTTCTGATCAACGGCGCCGCGGGCACCGTCACGCTCGACCCTACCGAGGAGCAGATCGCGGCCGCGCAGCAACAGATCGTGCGCCGCGAGTTTTCCGGCACGGGCCAGCTCGCCGACGGCCACCCCGTTCCGTTGCTCGCCAATATTTCGGACGCGGCTGGTGCCCGCGCCGCTCGCGAGATGAAGGCCGAAGGCATCGGTCTGTTGCGTACCGAGCTGTGGTTCCTCGGCTATCCCGAAGAGCCCTCCGTCGCCGATCAGGTCGAAAAGTTCACGGACGTCTTCACCGCGGCGCCTGACGGGCGGATCGTCGTGCGCACCCTCGATGCGGGCTCCGATAAACCCATGCCGTTCCTCCCTATGGGCCACGAAGCGAACCCTGCCCTCGGGGTTCGCGGCTACCGCATGGTCCGAAAGTTCCCCGACGTTCTAACGCGCCAGCTCGATGCGATTGCGCAGGCGCAGCGCGCCACCGGAGCTGACGTGCACGTCATGGCTCCGATGATCTCCACGGTGAGCGAAGCCTCCGATTTTGTCGACGCCTGCCGCGCCCGCGGTCTGAACCACGCCGGCATCATGGTCGAGGTCCCGTCCTCCGCGCTGCGGGCGGGCCAGATCCTCGCGAGCGCCGACTTCGCCTCCATCGGCACGAACGACCTCAGCCAATACACGATGGGCGCCGACCGCCTCCAGGGCGTGCTCGCTGACCTCGCTGACCCGTGGCATCCGGCAGTCCTCGACCTCATCAAGCTGACGTGCGCCGGGGGCGCGCAGCAAGATCGTCCCGTCGGTGTCTGCGGCGAGGCCGCCGCCGATCCTGCGCTCGCGATCGTCCTCGTCGGGCTGGGCGTTTCGACGCTGTCCATGACACCGCGCTCCATCCCCGATGTCGCCGCAGCTCTCGGGGCCGTCACGCTTGCCGAAGCACGTGAGGCCGCGGGTATCGCGCTCGCCGCGTCGGGAGCGCGCAGCGCCCGCCAAGCGGTGCGTGACCGCCTCGATGCCCTAACCGAACTCGGATTGTGAGGCCCAATGGACGATAAGCCAATTCCGCTGCAACCCACGCCCGATGGCGTGCCCGATCCCATGAACGGCGTGCTGCCGATCCCGCAGCCCGATGTGGAGCCGCTGTCCCACGTCCTTGCCGCCCTGGACCTCACGCGCCTCGACGAGACGACCTTTGCCGCGCCCTCGCTGCCGTTCTTCCTGGGACGTATCTACGGCGGTCAGGTCCTGTCCCAAGCCATGATGGCGGCGGGCCGCACGACACCCGACGACGGCGACGGGCCGCGCCAGCTGCACTCCTGCCACGGCTACTTCCTGCGCCCCGGAACGATCGACTCTGCCCTCGAATTCCGGGTGGAACTCCTGCACGATGGCCGATCGTTCTCGACGCGTCGCGTCCACGCGATCCAGCATGGCAAGCCAATCTTGTCGGTCATCGCTTCGTTCCAGGAAAGCCAGCGCGGCCGCGAGCACCAGGATGTCGCGCCCCGGGTTTTCACCCCCGACATGCTGCCAAGCGCGATGGAACTCTTCGCCGCAAATCCCGATCCGACGGCGCAGTTCTTGGCCCGCACTGGCGCCTTCGATATCCGACACGTCGCCGGCAATATGTTTATCCACCCCGCGCCGACTCGGGATGCGACCCAGTGCGTATGGATGCGGGCGCGCTCGGCCCTGCCCGAGGGCGCCAGTCAGCTCTTGCACCGAGCCCTGCTGATCTACGCGTGCGACCAGGTCATGCTGGAGCCCGTCCTGCGTCGCCACGGTGTGTCCTGGCAACACCCGGGCATTTCGGTCGCGTCGCTCGATCACTCCATGTGGTGGCACCGCGATATCGATGTCTCGGACTGGTTCGTCTTCGAGCAGCACTCGCCGTCAGCACAGGGCGGCAGAGGCCTGGGAACCGCCAAGATCTTCGATAAGACCGGGGCTCTCGTGGCCTCTGCCGCCCAAGAAGGTATGGTGCGCGTGCCGGAGGATAACGAGGTTTAGCCGCGCCGGAAGGACAGCGGCGTATCGGCGATTCGGCCGAGCTGCTCGCGTTCCGCATCCGTAATCCGGCGCGGTTTCATCGATTGCGTGTCCATGAGGACCACCACGGTGCGCGCCTGGACCGCAACCGAGCCGTCTTCGGCGGGAATCGTGTAGTCGATGTCGACCGAGGCGCCTCCCATGCGCGAGACCCAGGTCCGCACCTGGATCGGCGTATCTGGGTACATCACGGGCTTGAGGTATTCGATTTCCTGACGCGCGATGAACGTCGCGGACGATCCGCCAAGGCCGAAGGACCCATCGGAGTTATCGAGGCCCTGGCCATGCCAGAACACCGCGATACGGACCTCTTCTAAGAGCGTGAGCATCGCAGCGTTGTTCACGTGCCCATAGGCGTCAAGGTCGGCCCAGCGCACCTTGATCGGAACGTCAATGGCTGTCATGAGTTGTCCTAGTTCCGGGTGAGCTTGCGGTAGGTCATGGCCGGCGGGCGTGCTGCCTCCGGGCCAAGGCGCTCGACCTTGTTCTTCTCGTAGGCCTCGAAGTTACCTTCGAACCAGTACCACTTGGTCGGATCTTCATCCGTTCCCTCGTAGGCCAGGATGTGGGTGGCGACGCGGTCCAAGAACCAGCGATCGTGGGTGATGACCACGGCACAGCCGGGGAACTGGAGCAACGCGTTTTCTAGCGATCCCAGGGTCTCCACGTCGAGGTCGTTCGTCGGCTCATCAAGCAGCAACAGGTTTCCACCCTGCTTGAGCGTCAGCGCCAGGTTCAACCGGTTGCGCTCACCACCGGAGAGAACCCCAGCGGGCTTCTGCTGATCCGGGCCCTTGAAACCGAAAGCCGAGACGTATGCGCGAGACGGCATCTCGACCTGGCCGACCTGGATGAAGTCGAGCCCATCGGAGACAACCTCCCACAGGGTCTTGTTCGGATCGATGCCGGCACGCGTCTGGTCGACGTAGGACAGCTTGACGGTCTCACCGATCTTCAGTTCGCCATCGTCGAGCGGCTCCAGGCCAACGATCGTCTTAAACAGCGTCGTCTTACCGACACCGTTGGGGCCGATGATGCCGACGATGCCGTTGCGCGGCAGCGAGAAGGACAGGTTATCGATCAGGACGCGATCCCCGAAGCCCTTCTTGAGGTTCTTCGCCTCCAACACCAGGTTGCCCAGGCGCGGGCCCGGCGGAATCTGGATTTCTTCGAAGTCGAGCTTGCGAGTGCGCTCGGCCTCAGCCGCCATTTCCTCGTAACGCTGCAGACGCGCCTTCGATTTGGCCTGTCGGCCCTTAGCGTTCTGGCGGACCCACTCCAATTCTTCCTTCAGGCGCTTCGCAAGCTTCGCGTCCTTCTTGCCCTGGATCTGCAGACGTTCCTGCTTCTTTTCCAGGTAGGTGGAGTAGTTGCCCTCATATGGGTAGAGCCGGCCGCGATCAACTTCCGCGATCCATTCAGCGACGTGATCCAGGAAGTAGCGATCGTGGGTGACAGCGATGATGGCGCCGGGGTACTTGGCCAGGTGCTGCTCGAGCCACAGCACGGACTCGGCATCCAGGTGGTTGGTGGGCTCGTCAAGGAGCAGCAGGTCCGGCTCTTCCAGGAGGAGTTTGCACAGCGCGACGCGGCGGCGCTCACCACCGGAGAGCACGGAGACATCGGCATCGCCCGGGGGCAGCTTCAGGGCGTCCATCGCCTGGTTCAGCTGCGAGTCCAGATCCCACGCGTCGGCGGCATCGATCTCGGTTTGCAGCTTGCCCATCTCTTCCATGAGCGCATCGAAGTCCGCATCCGGATTGGCCATTTCTTCACCGATCTCGTTGAATCGGTTGATCTTGGCAAGGATGTCGCCGACGGCTTCTTCCACGTTGCCGCGGACGTCTTTTTCTTCGTTCAGCGGGGGTTCCTGCAGCAGGATTCCGACGCTGTAGCCCGGTGAGAGTCGTGCCTCGCCGTTGGAGGGCTGTTCGAGCCCGGCCATGATCTTTAGGATCGTTGACTTACCGGCACCGTTTGGGCCGACCATGCCGATCTTGGCGCCGGGCAAAAATGCCATGGTGACGTCATCGAGGATGACTTTGTCACCGTGCGCCTTGCGGGCCTTGACCATCGAGTAGATGTATTCCGCCACTGTTCTCCCCACGGGTTGATGCTTGCTGCCGGTGAGCCGGCCTTGGACCAGACTAAGACATGGCCGGCGCCAATCTCATCTTTCTTCCCGCGAGCGAAACGTGAGGTGTGCCGGGCCGGTGGCCGGCCCGGCACACCGAATTAGACAGCTTCGCGCAGCTCCTGGTCGTCATCGGGGTAGGGAACGGTGGTGTCCATGACTTCAAGGGGCGGGCGGACCTCCTTTTCGGGTTCGTCTCGCCTGACGCGAGTGAAGCGGGCGGTGCCCGTCGTCAGGTCAATTCCGACGTGGGAGGCGATGACCACGACCTGGGTGCGGTCTTGGCCGGCCTGGTTGGTCCAGGACTCGGTTTCGACGCGGCCGCGCACGAGCACGGGATCGCCTTTGCCGAGTGAATTGAGGACGTTGTCCGCCAATTGGCCGAAGCACTTGACGGTGAACCACTGGGTTTCAGAGGTGAACTCACCGTCGGGGCCTTTGCGCCGCATGGAGTGGGCGACGCGGAGTTTGACGAGGTTGGCCGTCGTGACGGCCGTGATCTTTTCGGGGTGGGCACCAAGGTTGCCCTTGAGTGTGACATCCATGGAGTTCATGATGGTCATCCTTCCTCCCTGCGGGTGCGGGTAGGACTCACTGTGGGCGACAAGCGCCCTGGGGGCGCCTGCTGCGTTGACACCCTCGGAGCGAAGTGGGCGCTGTGCGGCGCTGTGGATAGCGGCGGCGAGCTATCGCAGTTGGGAGCGGAGCTCTTCGTGATCGGCCAGGACGGCGACCGTGGGTTCCACGAGTTTCGTCTTGACGACGGTGCCGACGGCCTCGAGTACGGAATCGTAGTAGTCTCGCGGGGCCTGCTTGGCGCGCGAGGTACGACGCATCGAGGCAAAGCCGATGAGAAGGAGGCCGCCCGCGGCGATGCCGAGGCCGATGAGCCAGCTCGCCGAGATGAGGTTCATCAGGGCAAGGACGAGGAAGACGAGCCCGAGGGTCGTGAGGATGAAACCGAGCAGCGTCGCCACGCGCGTGGCGGTATCGCGCAGCGGCGGGCGGGGCACGGCGGCGACGGCCTCGTGGACGTCATCGGCAAGCTCTTGCACGCCCGGCATGGCGGCGTCGATGCGGTCGGCCCAGACTTCGGGCAGGTCAGCTTGGGCACGCATCGCCCACGTCGAACCGACGGCAGCGACGGTGGCGTAGGACGGTGACTGGCTCGGCGGGACGGAGGCATCGCGCGGGTGGGCGATCGCGTGTTCGAGAGCGTCGATGACGGCGTCGACACCGCAGGCCGTGACGAGCTCGCGCGAGGTGTCGTCGACGAGTTCGGGCGTGACCGCGGAGTCCGTTTCGGAGAGTTTGTTGTGCAGCGTCGCGACGACGGCGTCGAGCTCGGCGCTGGCGGTGCGCTCGACCATCGAGGGTTCGGCATTGGCGATCGCGAGCAGGCGGCGCAATTCTTCGATGCCTTCGCCCGTCGCGGCCGAGGTGGCGATGACGGGCACGCCCGCGAGTCCGTCGAGTTCGAGCACGCCGGCGAGATCGGCGAGGAGGGTCTCGCGGCGGGCCTCGGGCACGCGGTCGATGTGGTTCATGACGACGACCATGGCGTCGGCGCGGCGACGCATCTTGGCGAGGTAACGCGAATGCAGGATGTGGTCGGCGTATTTTTGCGGGTCGACGACCCACACAAGGACGTCGACGAGTGGCAGCAGGCGATCGACGAGTCCGGAGTGCGCGTCCTTCACCGAGTCGTGGTCTGGCAGGTCGAGCAGGACGAGGCCATCGAGCGCCTTTTCGTGCGCGCGTTCCAGCTCGGTGGTGCGTGAGGTCACGCGCTCGGGTTCGATCGCAAGGTAGGTCGTCAACGTGCTGGCAGGCTCGCCCCAGGTGAAGGCCGTCGCGGCTTCCGTCGTGGGTCGCAGTGCGCCGGCGTCCGCGAGGTCCGTGCCCGTCAGGGCATTAAAGAGCGAGGATTTGCCGGAGCCGGTGCCGCCGATGAGGGCGGCGACGACGTGACCGCCCGCGATGTGGCGCCGGTTTTGGATGGCGAGGATCTCCGAATGTGCGCGGTCGATCTCCTCGGTGTCCCAGGGGCGGGCGTCGGCGGCAAGAGCCTGCTCGATCCGCGCGATCCGGCCGTCAAGGTCTAACTGCATCGAGGTACCTTCCCAATTCGGAGACCCGCAGCCGCAGGCCTGTCACGACCTTTCGGCTATGGCCCGCCGTGCCGCCGAGCGCGCTGTGGTACGGGCTCGCGGACTGGGTGACGACTTCGGAGCACATGGCCGTCAGGACCTCGCGGCCCTGTTCGATCGCCGCGGGTCCGATGAGCCGGGTGATGACCTGCCCGGCGCCGCGTACTCCCCCGACCGCAGCGGCCAACAGGTGGGCGGTGCCGGAGGCGGACAGCACGTTCTCTCGCACGTGCGGGGCGACGATCGCATCGAGTTCTTGCCCCCACGCGGTAAGGACGCGGTCCGCTCCCTCACGCGCTTCGGCCGTCGTGACGTGCGGGATATCGCTCATGAGGACCTCGGCGCCCGAGTGCGTCTCGCGCCACTGTTCGCCGATCTGGGCCGGGACATCGTGGATGGCGTCGGCAAGAACGGTGCGCATCGCGGCGTGAATGTCGAGCCCGAGCGCTTCGGCGGCGGCGTTGCGGCGTGCCAGGCGACGGCCCCCGATGCCGGGTTTTACGTTCGTGAAGTTCTCGGTCAGCAGGTCGGACAGTGGGCCGGAGGAGGCGGCAGAGGTGAGCCAACGCGTCGTCGGCGCGCCGACCGCGGCGCTGCCGGAGCGTAGCGCGGTGGTAAGGTCGACGGCCGTTGCCGAGGCGTTGTCGTCGGCAATATCTGCGAGGTTGTCGAGCGCGTGCGCCTGGCGGACGTAGACGCGCGTGAGTTCTTCCAGGTTCTCGCGCAGCGCGCCCCACGCGCCGCGGGTCGTGCGCGCGATGATGCCGCGGCCCTGCTCGCCTTCGGTGGCGAGGGTGAGCCATTCGCGTAGTTCCGCAACGGAGTCATCGGGCAAGAGCCCCTCGTGCGGGCCCACGTCTCCGATGATGAACAGCGGGACATCTCCGAGGCCCGCCTCGGTGAGGCGCTTCATGAGATCGGCGCGCACGTCGGCAAGGATCTTTTGGGGCACCCGGTTAAAGACGATGGCGAGCTGCAGGCCGCGCTGGTGCGCGTGCTGCAGGTTGTGCCACGGGATCGCATCGCCATAGCGCGCGGCCGTCGTGACAAACAGCCATAGGTCGGAGGCTTCGAGCAGTTCCGCCGCTGCCTTGCGGTTCGCATCGTCAAAGGAATCGAGGTCCGGGGCGTCGATGAGCGCGAGGCCCTCGGGCAGCCGTTCGTGCTCCACCGTCGTCGTGAGTTCGGCGAGCGGAACATGCGCGATCGAGGTGGCGGGGTGGTGAGCGAGGACCGCTTGGCGCGTCGTCGGGCGCAGCACGCTAGCTTCGGAGACTTCTTGCCCGAGGATCGAGTTCATGAGGGTCGATTTTCCGGCCCCCGTGGATCCGCCAAGGACTGCGACGACGGGGATGTTCTTGCCGCCAGCGCGAGGCAGCAGATGGGCATCGATCTGGGTCAGCACCCGGGTGCGAAGGATCTCTGCGTCATCGATATAGGGAGCGGATAACACGAACGGAGCGGAGGCAAGATCGTCGTGGATCGCGCTGAGCAATCCCGGCAGTGCGGCTACCTCGGGCAGATCGGCGCCACCGCTCGGTTGAGTCACGTGTCCCTCCAGACGTCAAGATAGTCCTCATTATTCCAGTTCTTGCCCAATTAGCGCGGTGTGACCCGCCCGGAGCGAATTCCGCGCGAGCGGGCTCGACCGATAGACTTGGATTACGCCTCCGTAGCTCAATGGATAGAGCACCGGCCTTCTAATCCGTAGGTTGCAGGTTCGAGTCCTGCCGGGGGCACCACCGCGACCTTCTCGCCTTCCGCGCGCTATTTCGCAGCAAAAAGTCGATCGAAGCGATTGTCCGAACAGAGGTTCACGCCCGCCAAGCACGAGTAGCCCCTAACCAAACAGCTGGGTTGTGGGAACGTGCCTTTCGACGATGTTCCCGCAACACAGCTTTCGTGACGACGCCGCTCGGCGTGTCGTGCCATCACGCAGTGATGAGGTCGCGCCGCTGAAAACCCCAGATCCCGACCGCCATGAGCACTGCCGCGACCAGGGTGAGCACCCCTATCGCACTGGCCGACAAATCGACCGCAGGATACTGTCCGATGTGACGGAAGACGGATGTCTTGAGCAGGGAGTCATCGAGGCTGAGTACGTCGCCGAACATTGCGAGCGCGGTGCTATAGCCGAAGGCGAGCCACGTCAGGGCGAGCAGCCTCGGCGCAAATCCGTAGAGTGCCACCCCGACGCCAACGAGTGACCACACCGCGGGAACCTGGGCGATGTGGCCGAGGAAGGTCGGCCCAATGAGGCCCCAGTCCCCCGTCGCCATGGCAGCACCAAGCCCTTCACCGAGCCCCGCGAGCGCCAGCAGCCAAACAGAGCCCACGACGGTGATGGTAAGCCAGGCGAATACCCACCCGCGACGCGTCACCGCGGTAGCGAGAACCGGTTCAGTGCGCACGCCGTATTCCTCGCCCTTGAGCGCCTGGAGCGATAACAGTGCGAAGACGGAGACGAAAACAGCGAAGTACAGCGCCATGAAACCGAGATAGCCATCGATCATTCCCGCGGTTCCACCAAACATCGCGAGGATCTCCGGCGGCATTCCGGCAGCGTTGTCGGCCATGGGCTGGACGAACGCCCCGAAGATCACGCCGGCTGCCAACATCGAGACGGACCACCATGCGAGCGTGGCGCGCTGCAGCCGGAAGGCAATGCTCACCGCACTGGTCAGCCATGCGGGAGCGGTCGCCGATCCGAGCCGGTCAGGCAGGATTCCCGCCCCAAGGTCACGGCGTGACTGCAACGCAAAACCGAGATAGATGAGAACGAGGCTGACCCCGAATGAGATCAGCAAAGGCCACCACCGATCGAGTGTGAGCGGAGCGGTTTGCTGCGACCAGCCAAGCGGTGACAGCCACGAGAGCCACTCGAGGGAACCACCCTGGATGCGCGACATGTCGCCCAACCCACGCACGATGAACGACGCGGCAAGCACCGCCCCCGCCATACCCGACGCCGCTCGCGAAAACGGCGAGAGCTGCATTGTCAAGGCGGCAACCGCGGCAAAGACAATCCCGACGGCCGCGACGCTGCACGCGAACAGCAGCGAGGCGCCAATATCCTTAGGGCCGGCCTCCGAGGCCGAAAAGACGAGGGTCATGAGCGCTGCCATCACGACGTTCATACCGATCGCCAGGATCAGCGCTGCCGCGAGGCTCGAATGGCGTCCCACGACGTTCGCGCGCACAAGTTCTGCTCGCCCGGTCTGTTCCTCGACGCGGGTGTGCCGCGAGATCGTCGTGATGCTCATGAGCGCAGCGCCGATCATCAAGTAGGCGCCGTACATGCCGACGAGGAACCGTCCAACGGTGATGTCCTCGAACCCGTAGCCGGGTCCACCAATGAGCGCCATCACCGGGTTGGCAGCGAACGCCGCGAAGCTGCGTAGCGCTTTCTCGTCCAGGACGAGGCCCAGCGCATTTGCGAAATACGCGAGCATCATCGCCATTCCCAGGACCCACGCGGGCATGCGAATGCGGTCGCGTCGGATCATGAACCGTAGCAGCTGCCCGAGTCCGGCCAGGGCGTCCGATCGCGCGGGCATCCGGTCGGTCATTGAAAGCACCGCCCCGCTCATCGGGCACTCCGATGCAGCTCATCACCGTAGTGGCGCAGCAACAGCTGTTCCAGAGTTGGCGGAGTCGCGGTCAATGCGGTGACATCGTGGGCAGCGAGTTCTCGCATAATGTCAGCCAGTTCGCTCGTATCGACGTCGAAGCGGACGTGGCCGTCCTCGACGCGGTAATTGTGGACCCCGCGGTGCTCGGCGAGCCTATCGGTGGGGTGCTCAATCCGAGCGGTCACGGCAGTGCGAGACAGATGACGCAACTCATCCAACGTGCCGGTCTCCACATTCTTGCCGTGCCGCACGATCGAGATCCGGTCGGCAAGGACTTCTACCTGGGCCAGGATATGGCTCGAGAGCAATACCGTACGCCCGGCGTCTTTGACCTCCCGGATGCAGTCCTGGAAGACCGCCTCCATGAGGGGGTCGAGTCCAGCGGTAGGTTCGTCCAGGAGCAGGAGGTCGACGTCCGAAGCGAGGGCCGAGATCAGGGCGACCTTCTGCCGGTTGCCCTTGGAATAGGTTCGACCTTTCTTGCGCGGGTCGAGATCGAATCGATCGATCAGCTCGTCGCGCTTCTTCGTGTTCACTCCGCCTCGCATCCGCGCAAAGAGGTCGATGGCCTCGCCTCCGGTGAGGCTGGGCCATAGTTCCACGTCGCCGGGAACATAGGCGAGCCGGCGGTGCAGACCGACGGCGTCGTTCCAGGGATCCTTGCCGAGGAGGCGCGAGGTCCCGGAATCACTTCTCAGGATGCCGAGCAGGATCCGGATCGTCGTGGATTTACCTGCCCCGTTTGGGCCGAGGAATCCGTGGACTTCGCCCCGTGCAACCCTGAGGTCGAGTCCGTCGAGCGCGGTCACTGAACCGAATTTCTTGACGAGGCCAGAAATGCTGATGGCGGGAGCCTCGGTACCCGCCGAAGAATGGATGGTCATGAAAGCCTTCTTTGACGTGAGGGATGGTTGGATCGGAGCCGCATCAGCGCGGCGGATCGTGCGGGCTCCCGGGATTCTCTCCCGCCGTTTGAGACTCGGCGTCGCGCGGCACATGAGCAATGAAGCCGTGAGTGTACAGATCCGTCAGGACCGGAATCAGGCGCTTCATGCTGCCGGTGAAGTCGTCTGTCTGAAGGGAGTGGCGAATCCTATCCTCGAGCAGGACTGGTCCTAGCGCCACCATTGCTAGCGCGGTTGCCTGGGCGCGCCGATCCTCAGCGACACGGAATTCGTATCCTTCGAATCCGGTCTGAAGAATCTCCTCGATCGTCTCGACATAGTGGTCGAAGAAGCGCTGGCCTTGGCCGGTCGGGTCGAGGAGAGATCGCGTGAGATAGAAGATGTAGGAAAGGCTCGTGGGGTCTTGGAAGAGCCCGACCGCTAGCGGCGCCGTCCCTCGAACGTCCTGTCGTTTCGCCTCAGTGAGGGCGTCGAATACGTGTTCGTCACAAGCTTCTCGCAGCCCCTCTTTGGATCCAAAGTGGTGGATCACAAGGCCTGGCGAAACTTCGGCAGCCTCCGCGATTGAGCGGACCGTGGCGCGCGCAAACCCGCGCTCGGCAAACAATGTGATGGCCGCTTCGCGAATCCGTGCAGCCGTTTCAGGGGCCGGATGAGAAGCCGATGTTGAACGCATGTTCAATATTAAACACGCGTTCAATCAGCGGGTCAAGATCTCCTCGCCCCTGCCGCTATGCCCTTTACGTCACCGCGGGCGTGGATCACTCGGCTGACGATCCTCGCGCAAGACGGCCATCGCGTTCCACGGCAGCGTCGAGGGCAAGCGTGAGCTCATCGCTGCAGCTTTTCGCAAGCATGGGTATCGCTTCGGTGAGATCCAGCAAGCGGCATTCAGCAACCACGTCGGAGGTAATCGGTAGACTTCCCTAGAACCCTTGATGCTCTCCATCATCGAGGCGAGCTTGCAAATACCGGAGGGACTCTCATGGACAACCACGTTGAGGGAATGACCCAAGTGGACGGCTACCTGATTCCAGATGAGGAAGTCGCGACCTACGTCGAGAACCGCAGGTACGTTGCTCGGCGTGCTCTGGCCATCTACGAGTCTGCCGGCTACGAGGCGGCGCGCAATTTTGCCGGCTCAGAAGATGGTGAAGCAGTTGTCGCTCGGGATGAGCAAGGCGAGCTTCGTCATCTCATGCACCTAGATCCCGCTGGTGTCGCGCAGATGTTGGAGGCCGATGAGGCGGGAACTTTAGATGAGTGCCTACTTGGGAAGATCGAAAGTGAAGAGGTGAGGGCAACGTCCCGCGTGAAGGATGCGCTGGTCTGGATCGACTGCGAGATGACCGGTCTGGATTTGGAGCACGATGAGCTCATCGAGGTGGCGGCGATCGTGACCGATTCCGACCTCAACCCCCTCGACGGCGGCATCGATGTTCTGATCAAACCCAGCGATACGGCCCTTGAGCAGATGAACGATTTTGTGCGCCGGATGCACACCCGCTCGGGACTCCTCGATGAACTCGCTTCGGCCGGCAGCCTGGAGGGCGCGACCAACGAGGTCCTTAGTTACATCAAGAAGCACGTGCCGGTCTCACGCAAGGCACCGCTGGCGGGTAACTCCGTTGGAACCGACAAAGCATTTCTCGACAAGCAGATGCCCGCCGTCACAGACCATTTGCACTACCGAATTATCGACGTCTCCTCCATCAAGGAACTCGCCCGTCGCTGGTTCCCTCGCACCTACTTCCGGGCGCCGGAAAAGGCCGGCGACCACCGCGCACTGGCAGATATCGCCGAGTCCATCGACGAATTGCGCTACTACCGTTCGGTGTTGTGGCCGGAGGGCGAAGGCCCAACGTCCGCAGAGTGTGTTGAGGCTGCCGGAACAGTTCTCGCGGATACGACGCTGCAACGAGCCGCAGCAAAGCAGGCCGAGAAGGACCGGATCGCGAGCGCCGTCGGGCGCGTGACCCGGTGAGGTACGCCACCGACACAGAATTAGGTCGCCGCATTTTTCTTCGGTAGACTAATCGATCGTTGCCCCCGTTTTACGGACGGCACATGGTGGGTATAGCTCAGTCGGTAGAGCGTCTGGTTGTGGTCCAGAAGGTCGCGGGTTCAAGCCCCGTTACTCACCCTGATGCGGCGAGGTTCAAACCCTCGACCAGAGTCTCCGCTCTGGTTCCGGTTCGGACCTCGCCTTTCGTTTTCGCCTCGACAGCCCAGTTCAGGGCGTTGGACTGCACCTCGGGATCGCAGAGCGTGTCGTAGGGGCGCTGATACTCGACGCGCGGTTCGCCGTTGTCGTCAATGAAGATGGCGGTGAAGAACGCCTGATTGCACAGCCGACGTTTCGCGTCGTCGCACGGCCGGTAGATGTCCACCGTGTGTGCGAGCAGCCCCATCGAGTCCTCCAAGTTCGCCCGAGCCTCGGCGTATTGGTCGTGGTCTGCGGCGCTCCGGTTGTTGATGGTCCCCATCTCGGCACCAATAGGGGCTTGTTCCTGCTTGCGCAAGTCCAGAGGTACGGCGTCGGCATAGTGCGCTTGCAGCAGCTTGACCCGTGTCCGGTGGCGGGGTCGTTGGGCTCGGCGCTCATCAACAGCGCGATCCGCGCCATCCGTTCGCCCGGCAACTGCTCTGACAGTGTCTCTATGATCGGCGCCCTCCAGTCCACGGCCACCGTCCAGGAACTCAGGGCGTACTCAACGAGGGGTTCCGTCTGTCGCAGGCCAGTCGTGGACTGAATGGCGAGGTAGGTTCATAAAGTCCAGTGGTCCCTTCGGGGTCGCCCCCCCTGGGAGCACTCATCAACAGGCGCCTCCAAGACGGGAGTCCGTCGCGCTATCACGACGACGATGAGAGGCCCAATCATGTTTCGGGGCTCTATGGCGCTCAGTGCAGGCGGCTACGGTTGGTTCCGCTACGCGCCCACCAACCTTCGTATCAACGCGATCCGCATCACCCGACACGTCTTGAAGCGGGGCATCCCCGCCATATTCCTCCTGGGTGGTGGCTACATCTACGTCACCGCGATCTGCACCACGATCCTCAGCCACGGCGGCCCCGGCTGGCTCAACCTCCTAGAGATCCTCTTGTGCTGGAATGCTCTCATGATTCTCTGGCTCGGTCCTTGACGTCAAGCCATCAGATGGTGTTCGATCCGCAACGCACTCGGAGACTCGTGTGGCTCTCGGAGGCGGAACCTTACGTCATAACCGCTGGCTCGTCGCGCCCAGCAGTGCGGCTCGTGCTCGCCAGCGGGCAAAGTCTCGACCCGACTGAACCGGCGAAGACCGAGCGCATCAACGTAAGCCTCGTGGCTCGGGCAGGAGGGGCGTGACGGGCACGCGGCGGTTATGTACGCCGGGCCCTCGGGGAACTACTCTAAAGTCAGAGAGCAACGCCCTGAAGCACGGAGGATCATGAGCCAGCAAACCACCCGAGTCGATAATCTTCTGATCTCCTCGAACTTCATCCGGGCGGTTCGTGAGTCCGGATATCTCAGCATTTCCACGGCTCTGGCTGAACTGGTCGACAACTCGCTTCAGGCCGCCGCTACCGACGTAGCCATCACCGTCAGCCGCGACGCCTCCGATGCCTTGCCTGAGATCGTGGTCGAGGACAACGGGATCGGCATGTCCGAGCCCGAACTGGAGCATTGCTTGCGGTTCGGCGGCTCGTCCCGCTTCGACGCGCGTCAGTCGTTCGGCCGATTCGGCATGGGACTACCCGCAGCCAGCCTCAGCCAAGCACGCCGAGTCGAGGTCACTGCGTGGCGGCGTGGTGGATACGAGAGCACCGTCGCGCTGGATGTGGATGCCATCGTGTCGGGCACCGATCCCGCGCTCGTTGCCCAGCGTGGAGCAAGCAGCGCCAGCGAGTCTGGCTGCCGTGTCCGCTGGATGCAGTGCGATCGGATCGAATACCGCCGACTCGCCTGGCTCGAAAGATCACTCCACCGCGACCTGGGACGGATATACCGACGCTTCCTCGCGGCCGGGTTGAACATGACCATCAACGGGACGCGGGTCGAGGCGGTCGATCCGACGCTGCTTACAACCAAAGTCGAAGGTGTGACGGCTCGGCTCGCCTTCGATGAACTTCAGTACGAGTTGGAGACCACCGAGGGCGACACCTCAGTCGTCACCGTGCGGTTCGCCATGCTGCCCGTACAAAGATGGCATCGGCTCGACAACGTGACGAAGCGTCGGGTTGGCATCATTGGCGGTGGTGGCGTCTCCATCCTGCGTGCTGGTCGTGAAATCGCCAGCGGCTGGCACCTCTTGGGCGGCAAACGCAAGGAGAACTACGACGACTGGTGGCGCTGCGAGATCGAATTCGAACCTAGTCTCGATGAGCACTTCGGCATCACGATCAACAAGCAGGGAATCCGCCCCTCGGCGACCCTGCGCGAGGCCATCGAGCCCGAACTGGAGTCGATCGCCCGACTCCTTAACGCCCGAGTGCGTCAGGCCTTTGAGGACGTGAAGTTCCAGGCCGCCGCCGAGGCATCGTGCCGTATCGCTACCGCCGCCGACCCCAGCCTGCCGGTAATCGCCTCACGCGGACGAAGTGGCGCCATCCAGTACCGGTTGGAGTCGGATGTCCTTCCGATGGATGCGATGTTCCGCTCGACGATGGAGCAGCGAACGCTCAGCCTCACGCTCAACGCCGACCATCCTGCCTTCGCCGCCCTCTACCAGCCTCTCCAGGAGATCGAAGGCGAGGCGGCGGCGGAACTCCGCACCTCGATTGAACTGTTCCTGCTGTCGTTCGCGCGCAGCGCCGTCCAGTTGGAGCAGGCCGGGCAGCCGCTGATCGACTTGGTACAGGCATGGAGCAGCACCTACGGACGGATGCTGCAGAAGTCATGACCGACGACGACGCCAAGTACGTCCCCCTCGCGCTCCCGGCCGGGTCGACGGCCTCGGAACGGCGGGGATTCAGCAGCCTCTGCAATCTGTTGGCGCACGCACAGTTCGACCCGGCTGTGCCGCTAGACCATCGCTTCTGGTTCACGGCAGCCGGGCTCGGGGACCTCTACAACAAGCCGTGGCTGGCCGCAGCCGCCCACACGGTCATTGATCTCGTTGACCAGGGCTGGACCGTACAAGTCGACAAATACGGTCCACTAATCAGTCCTCCGCGCCCCCACCATGACCGGGACACCGAGAAGGCGCGTATCCGCAGACAGGAGCACCTACGCCGGGACGCGCAACTCAGGCAACCGAGCGTCCGTCGCTTCATCGACCGCATGGAGCGCAGCCATCAGCACGGTGGCCGTCTGGTATCGATCTTCAACCTCATGCGGGACGGCCGTGAACTCGCCGCCGCCCTCGAAGCAAACCCGGACGCGGCCAACACGATCCAGCCCTACGTGCAGATCGTGGACAGCGCGCGCACCTGCGAACTGACCGGCTTCAAGCTGCACGACATCTGGCGCTACTTCCGCCACACCTGGTCGAACGCCTACTCGACGGTTCCCGGGCGGTCTATGCCCATCCTGATCCGCGACGCCGCCACCGAGCACCACGCGGTCATCGGGTTGGCCGCAATTTCCAGCCCGATCGTCCAGATCGCCGAGCGCGACAACTGGATGCAGTGGGACACCAAGCGGTTCGTCGCGGCCGTCGAAGCCGATCCGACTGACAAGATCGCCCGCTGGTTGACGCGTCGCATCAAGACCCAGCGCTGCGAGATCTACGTCGATGATCTACTGCGCGATGACGTGCTGCAGCCCAACGACCTGAAGGAGCCCACCCAGGACGTGATTGCGCGGCTCCGGACTGATGCCAAACGCCACCGCGCCAAGCACCACCGAGGCGGTCCGATCCGCGCGGTCCGCAACATCGAGACCGACGCGTGGGTCGACCGAGCCGAGACCCACCTCTTCCGATCGAAGCGCTCGGCGCTCCTGGCCGAGACTCTGGAAATTCAGGCGCTACTCGGCACCTACCTCGGCCCGAGACCTACCTCCGCAGGACTCCGTAGGGCGCTCGCTAATCCGAAGGCCAAGACGCAGATCGGGCGGGTGGTCCGACGTGCTCGTGGCGAGCGAGTCGGCACCGTCATCGCCGACCTGACGGTGTGCGGGGCCGTCGCGCCGTACAACGCGCTGGCGGCGGGAAAGCTGGTGGGCGCACTCGCGGTGTCTCCCACCGTGCTCGCTGCCTACCGCGCCAAGTACACACGACCCAGTGAGATCGCCTCCGCGATGGCTGGTCGGCCAATCACCCGCGAGGCCCGGCTGGCCTTCGTCGGCACGACCTCGCTCTATGGCACTGGGTCCAGCCAGTACAACCGGCTATTCTGGCCGGCTTCGGCGATGGGTGGCCCAGACGACGGCCGCATGGGCTTCCACGAGTTGGGGCGCTCCCGCTCATTCGGCACGTCGCACTTCTCCGACGCAACGGTCGAGGCGCTGGTGCGTCTCTCCGAACACAGCGGCGACCTGGTTCGCGTGAACAGCCTCTTCGGCGAAGGTGTCAGTCCTCGGCTGCGCAAGGTTCGGCTCGGCCTGGCGGCGCTTGGCTGGCCGACTAACGAACTGCTGAAGCATGGCCGTGAGCGCATCCTGTACGGCGTGCCACTGGTCGAGAACGTCCGCGATTTCGCACTCGGGATTGACCAAGAACCGGTCTATCTCCTCGACCCCGAGCCACGCGATAGCGGGGAGTCGGTAGCGCAGTGGTGGTTCGAGCGATGGGCACACAGGCGCGCAGCGCAGGAGCACGTCCAGGAGGCCATGTGTCAACACCGGCTCGTGCGTCCGGTCCGGCACGGCGCCCGAGTCCCATTGCCCAGTGATCACGAAGGCCCGCCGATCGGCGGGCCCCGCTCCACCGCACGCGACGCCTGAAGGGGCTACCCCGTCACTTCAAGTACCTCTGATGTGCTCGTCAGCGCAGCGACAAGCGACTCCTCCTCATCGGGATCAACTACCCGAAGGGCGCCGAGGATGCGGATGTCGCTCCCGAGCGGGAGCGCGAAGGCGGGGGTCGGCGTGCGCACCAGGACATCGCTGCCGGTCCGAGCTTCGCGTAGGATGAAGCTCTTGACGCCGTGCTCGCGCATCACCGTGCCGGCGAGGTCGTACCACCTACCGTCCGAGACTTCGGCTGTCGGCGCTGCTCCCGTCGACCAGTAGGGATCGCACACCCCACGAACACTGCACAGGCTGCAATGCTCACCCAGTCTCGCGGCGGGCGGGTCAGCGGCGATGGCGGCCTCGGCCACCTCGATCCTGGCGGCGACATCATCCCCAAGAGCGGCAAGGTCAGCGGCACTCGGCACCGGCACGGCGACCTCATGATCCGGATAGGCAGCGACCAACTCCGTGACAGGCAGCCCATCCGGGTTGACCGTGACGTCGGCGCCCCACAGGAGCGCGTACAGGCGCAGTTGGTCGTGATGCGCCGGGTCTTCCGCGCCGGTCTTGAAGTCGGTGATCCGGGCGCCGTCCCCGTCGATGCTAAGGAGGTCTATACGACCCTTTAGCCGAAGTTCCTCGGCGACGAGTTCCTTCTCTGGGTGATCACCAGTTCGCGCGGGGTAATGCGTCGAAGGGTCGGCAGTTGGCGGCACGGTCCCGGACCCACTTGATGGCCGAAGGTCCATCCGGTTGAGATAGGTCTGGATCTGCTCGCGGGCTTCCGGCAGCCAATCGGTTAGGCTCCGGGTGAGGTGCTCGCGGCGATCCGCACCGAGTCGGGGATTTCCTTCAAACCGGGCCAGTTGCACGGCGAGTACGTCCTCGGCGACCTTGGTGTAGCCGCCGAGTCCACGCAGCACCGCGACTGCCTGGGCTGAACGGGTCGATGGACAGCCCGCCTTTACGAATGCCTTGACGATGATCTCCAGAGCACCGTGTACCACGTCTCCCCGGATGGCAGCGGGGATCGGCAAGCGCGGATAGCCGTGCTGCTCCCACAGGCCCGGGTAGTTAGCGCGAGACAAGGCGAACCGGAGCGGACACCTCTCGACTTCCTTGAGTGATGAGTAACTCCACATCGCCGGCGGCCCGGTGAGGACCGCCCGCCCGCAAGCGACCCCCGTCTCAAGGGCTCGCCCCTCGCTCAGGTCAACCAACGTAGCACCTGCTGGGAGGCCACTGGCAGGTTCCGCATCACCACTATGTCATCGACCGGGTAGACAGGGACACCACCCAGTTCCTTGGCATCCCACAGTGCCTGCGTGGGCGGCTGATCGCGCGTCAGTGGGCTCTGGATGTAGAAGATGCGGTCGCGCCCCTTGCCCCGAGCTAGGAGCGGAGCGGTGATGGTTCCGAGCCCCTCAACGGTGACTGGCTCGTTCTTGAAGAACTCGATGCCGTCGATGTTTCGGCTCTGCAGGTCGGCCAGGAGTTTGTCGATCGACTGACCGACGCGCACGTCGTCCAGCGTCGGCACGGTGCCATCGAGCACGTACTTGAGTAGCGCTGCGCCGACCTTGCGGTCCAGCAGCCCATGCTCGAAACGGTTACGGAAGCTCCGCAGGCAGCGGTAGCACGAGACGTCGCAGTCCGCCGGACAGCGCTCCAGTCGCGCCAGCGCCTTCTGGAAGATAGAGATGCCGTAGCCGTGCACCCGGCGCGTGAAGCCCGCCCCGCCAGCCAAGGTGTCGTAGAGGTAGATCTCCGCCTCCATGCCGTGGTTCCCCGCGGGAGTCAAGGCTGGGCGGTACTCGGCTTGAAGCTCGCTGGCATCGATATCGAGTTCACTCGTGGCCGCGATAGTCAGCGCCTCCGCGATTGTCCGGAGCGCAACTTGGGTGGAGAGCAACTCGGGACGCAGCGTGATCGGCTTGTCGACCTTCAGGCGCACCAAGAGCACATCGGAGATGAAGTCCGTACCCAACACCAGCCCCCGAGTCGAGGCCGACCCCTGACAGTCAGGTTCGCGCTCATCCGGGTAGGGCTTCGGGTGGGTTCCGGACACGATGCCTGTCGCGCCCTTCGTCGGCTCGATCAAGCCGCACAGCGTGCAGTACGTATAGCCCTCGCTGCGCGGGCCAGTGTTGGTGACGAGAAGGGTGTCACGGCGATACGTATGCTCCAGTCGATCAGTGACGTGGTCCCAGGCTGACTCCTCCTCGGGCCCCTCGGCGACCAACTTGGCGCGCGTCGCGTAACTATTGGCAGGCGCATCGTCCGGACTCGTCCCCGGCTCATCACCGGCGCGGTGAGCGAAGCCCGGCGGACGCATCCAGTTCATGGCCTTACCGAACTTGCCTTCGGCGCCACAGGCCGGGCAGTCCCGCTCTTCACCACGTTCTGCCTGGTCGTACGGGAAGTGCTTGGCGTAACGACAGACCTGGCACTCGAAGTACAGCCACTTGTCACGCCAGGCCTGGAAGCGCTCCTTGTGCATCGGGGCGTAGATGGCGCCCGAGGTCCACTCCTTGTTATCTATCCAGACGACCTTGCCCGGCGCGTACTGACTGAGCGCGATGGGCAGGCCCTGGCTCGGCGCGTAGCGGAACTCCGTGCGGAAGGGCTCCGACTTATCGCGGTCAAACACATGGAAGGCGACGACATCCGTCGGGAAGGCGTAGCGCGGCAGGACGCCCTTGTAGAGCAGCCGGTCGAGCAGGTTCGTCTGGCTGCGCGGTTCGCTCGGCAACTCGGCCCCGTCCTCGCCGGAGTCGCCCTCCTCGACCTCCTCGTCCTGCGGTGCGGCGTCGCCGACCTCAGGCTCGGGCAGGGCCCCGTTCGCCTCGACGTCGAGCGCCTTGTCGATATCGGTCAGCGTCCTCGTCACCAACTGGTCCAGGATCGCCCGGCGATCCCCCGGCTTGAGTTCGGCTGGTAGCCAGGAGTCCACGTCAGCACTGAGCTCCGTCTTGTGCTGGTTCAGCCACTCCTCAAAGTCGTTCCGGTTGAGCGGCGACGAGGTACCCACGAAGCCGCGCACGGTGCCCAGAACCTCGAACAGCTGCGGCTGATCCTCCGGTGCAATCTGTGGCAGGCGGTCCTGGTTGTAGCGCTGCAATAGATAAGCGATCACGTGCCGACGGACGATCTCGTCGTTGTCCAACGTGAGAGTCGGGTCCTCCACCTCGCCTCGGATCATGAGGTCGGGATTGCGGAAGTAGTGGTCATCGTGGGTGTCGGCGCTGCCGAAGGCGACGACGGTCGCGACGGCGTTACCACGACGCCCTGCGCGACCGGCGCGCTGCTGGTAGTTGGCCCGCGACGGGGGCATGTTCCGAAGTGCCACGCCCGACAGACTTCCGATGTCGATACCGACCTCCATCGTGGTCGTGCACGACAGCACGTCGATGGCTGCTCGTTCCTGCTCGCCGGGCCGGAGCAGGCCGATGTTGACGTCCTGGAAGAGCAATTCGTACTCCTCGGCGCGGGAGAAGACGGCATCGGACTGGGCGGCGTTGAGCTGAGCGGTGTGCTCGGCCGCAATGATACTCATGATCGGCTTGTCCGGGGTCCTCAGTGCGCGCTCGGCACTCTCTCGGTAGTAGCCCTTCCGAGCCTGGAACACCTCATCAGTCTCAGGGTCGAGCGTGCGTACCTTGTCAGCGCCGCAGCTGACGCACTTGTTCGATCCCGGGAACGGACGCTGGGTGAAGCGGCAACGCTCGCAGTAGCCCCAGAGGCCGCCGACCTCGAGGGCGACGTTCCCCGCCAGCAGTCGGTACTTGTTGCCCACGGCTTCGCAGAACTTCGGCAGGATCGTCGGCAACCAGGAGTCCTTGAACACCTTCTTGGCGGCGGGGGTGCCGAGCCAGCGGTCGATGGCCTGAAACTTGCCGGAGTGCGGCTTGACGCCACCCTTCTGACGCCACCACTCCTGCGTCATTGAGGTGAACCAAATACCGCGCGCCGGGTTCGACCACTGCGCCAGCCACAACCTGAGCAGCGCCAGGCGCTCGGCGTCCGTCGTGGCCACGCCGGGAACAGCGGGCAACTGGGCCAACAACTCATCGGTCAGGCGTGCGTTTTCTCGCAGGGAGGCCAATCCGAGGGACGTCAGGCCGTAGTACTTATCAGTCAGCGCGGCGTACATCGCCCGGAGCAAAGACTGCGGTGGCTGCGCGGTCAGCATCAGCAGTTCCATCGTGGCAGCGTCGTTTCCGGTCAGCGCGCCCTTATCGACAGCTTGGCCGACGTCGCGCAGCACGTGAAGTGACTCTGACTGGCGCAGTTCGGGACGCAAACGAACCTTGAGTTGCTTGGCAGCCACTATCACGGCCAAGTAGAGCCGCTCCAAGCTGAGCTGGGCACCGATACCAGGCTGCGCGGCGAGGTCGGTCCAGCCCTTCAGGATGAGCGGGCGAATCACGTCGCGTATCGAGTAGGACTGCAGGTTGGGTGCGAGCCGGGCGGCGACCTGCCGTGAGTCCGAGAAGGCCAGCACCTTGCGACCGCGCAGCGGCGCGAAGTCTGTGTAAGGTGCGCTGGGCGGCTGTACTTCAATCTGCCGTGTCACTAGGGCCTGGAACGGCTGGTCACCCTTGGTCTGGTGATCCTGAACCAAGGAGCGCCCGAAGCCAGCCAACTGGCCGCAGACGCCGCACGGTTTGAACTCACCGTTGGCCTCGGCCTGGTCGCTGGCGTCGTCATCATTTTCGTCACTGCTGACCGTCTCACCACTCCGTAGCTTGGGGATGAATACGATGCGGCTCCGGGTGGGGGCCTTGGGCGGATTGAGGCAGCCCGTCACGAGGTCAATCTCGGCGACCTCGACCTGTTCGGCGGCGGGCTCCTCAAGCAGGAGGTCCAGAGGGGACAACTCAGGGATCGACCCGGCCGTGGTCAGGAAGGCACCACCCTGCTCGTGCCAGAGGAAGGATGGGTCCTGCACGTTGTCGGAATAGGCCCGCGCGTAAGACGAGCCACAATGACGGCAGGTGTAGAACTCGAACACTCGGGCGCCGCAGTCGCAGGTGGCCTGCGGTTGAGCGTAGAGCTTCCCGATAGGTCCGGGCCCGGACGGCAGGTCGCTGCGGTCCACAGCGTCGCACTCCGGATCGAGACAGGCCCAAAGCCCCGGCAGTCCACGGAAGAAGGCGTGGACGCGGCATGGCAGCAGCCCAGCCTCGTCGGGCGATCGCCGAGCGGCGCTCCCTAATGCGACGAGTGTAGTCACGGCCCTATCGGCCAGCGGCGCCTCAACGCCCGGAAAGATGACCCTGCCGACTTCGCTGACTGGTTGGCCCTTCTGCATCGTCTCGTTGACGAGCAGGTTCATCGGCCCATACGAGTCGAGTGCCTCATAGAGAAGCGCGCCAACGCTCCGGTCACGATCCGAAATACCCCGCTCGCTTAGAAGGATGGACACGGCATTCGCCCGCTCGGCGTCGGTGTCTCCGGTGTAGAACTCCTCCAGCGGCACGGCGGCCAGCAACGCCGCATCGTCCGCCGAACCGGTCGCCGCACCGTCTCGAAGCGCCCACCGGCTGGTCACCGTTCGGAAGTCCTCGGGCTCCTTGCCGGTGAGTTGCGCCGCGAAGGAACGCGCATATTCTGCGGTGGTGAAGCTGGCGCTGGTGGTGATGACCTGTAAGCGCTTGGGGGAGATGCCAAGCCGTGAACGCAGGCGACGAAGCAGCAGCGCGACCTCGGCGCCGGCCGCTCCCCGGTAGAGGTGTGCCTCATCGACCACGAGGAGGAACTTCTCCTCCGGATTGTCGGCAAGCCACTGACGAGTCTGGTCGAAAACCGGCCGCTCCAGCGGCCGCATCAGCATGTACTCTAACATCGAGTAGTTAGTGATGAGCACGTCGGGCGGCGCCGCCAGGACCTCATGCCGTGTGAGCAACTCCGGGTCACCAGGTTGCATGACCGCACGAACAAACTCGTCGGTCTTGGGGTTCTTCCAGCGCGAGCCCTTGGGGCCGAACCACGCCTTCAGATCGGGCTTGGCAGGCCACTTCCCGCGCTCCTGCAGCTTTTCTTTAAGTGCCTTGGCCTGGGCGTGTCCCGGAGCAGACGGATCGGCGGCCTTATCGATGAGCAGCAGGTAGAAGTCCTCGATAGAGCCGAGGCGCTGCTGATCCTTGTTGACCGTACGCACACCTGGATACAGCGTGCGGCTGGTGTAGCGCGCGAATCTGGCTGGTCGCCCGGCCCACTCACGGAACTGGGTCGTGACGCGGGGGTCACCGAGCAACAAGCGCAGGCGACCGAGTTGGTCGTTCACCAGCGCGTTCATAGGGTAAAGGATCAGGGCACGGACAGCCGGGGCCGCAAACGAGGACGGGCGGTGTGCTGCCTCGGTCGCCAGCTTGGCCAGCATCGGGAGCAGGAACGACTCCGTCTTACCGGAGCCGGTACCGGTCGTGATGGCGAGACTCTTGCCGTCTCGCGAGGTCCACTCCAGCGCCTCGGCCTGGTGGGTGTACGGCGGGTCGTACAGCAGCCTGTCGAGGTAGCCCACCTTCTGGGTGAGCAGACCGAACAGCGTATGCACCTCCGCATCGAGATCAAGCTCGGCGAACTGGCGGTCGGTCTGGTAGCGCGGCGTGCTTTCGATATATGGAGCCTTGAACAGCACACCCTCGGTCATCAATAACTGACGCCGCTGCTCGATGATCGTCGGGTGGCCGACGTGGTACGTCGCCTCGATGTAGTCCCGCAGGGCGGCCTGGATCTCGTCGATCGTCTCCGCGATCGTGGGCGCTTCAGTCGCCACTGCTGTCCTCCTCGTAGGTCATCCAAAGCATTTCAGTCAAAAAGGCCGTTACGTCGCGGACTTCTCCTACGGGCAGCCGGAACGAGAACAGCGCGCCCGGGGTCTTGTCGAGCGCCAGCCCCGCGAATTGCACGTAGCGCTCCGCGAAGCCGGGCAGCGGCGAGAAAAAGTCGATTATCGCGTCAGCGCTCGGGCTGAGCCCGCGGCGCAGGCGAAACCGCTGCGGCGTGCCTCGCAGCGCGTCGACCGCCGCCTGGTAGCGCCAGGCCTCATCCCGACCCGGCACGACGAGGTCGTTGATTGGGAACTCAAGGACACGCTCCGGTTCACCGGATTGCAAGCGGACAAGACACCACAAGTCGGCTCCATAGGCCTGGGGCCGGCGCGCCACAAAGTCACCAGTGTCAGCCGGATCTGGCGCCCGCCACCGGCCCCGGTAGTAGCGCACCTTCGACGCCGGATCGAGCAGTATCAGCCCGTCGAGCTGGCCCGCTTCGGGCGCCACGTTCAAACGCGTCCGGTGGCGCTCGATGAACTCGGCGGGGCTCTCTGCCCTCGGGCTGCCTACCCAACGATCCTTCGGCACCCGCTGGAGTCCCCGCGCGCGCAACTCGTCGTCCGCACTGTTGGAGTCAATGGTCAGGATGCGCGTGTGCCGCTCGTACTCGATGACCTCGGCCAGTTCGTCCCCGATGAGCGGTGCCCCGAAGGCACGCACCCCCATCAGCAGGTAGGTCCCCGGCACGCGCTCGATGTAGGACGGCGGGCCCAGATAGAGGAGCCGTGTCGATCGGCCGCTCTCGTGACGCAGTTCGAGCAGGTCGCCCGACGCCACGAGTTGATCGAGCAGGTCCATGAGATCGTCGCGCTTCACCTCGTCATCGTGCAGCGGCTTCAGCGCACCGAGTACGGCATCGACCAAGCGGCCGGGGCTGGTGGCGCACATGAATGAGGCCGCCCGGCGCAGTGAGGTCGCCAAACCTTCGGGCGAGGACAGCCCGATAGCGTCGGCGTCCAGCCCCAGCGTCGCCACGGCGAGCGAGGACGCATCGTGAGCGGTCAATTTGGTCAGCTTCATTAGAAGCTCCACTCTACGCTTTCAGGGTCGTTGAGGGCACGGGTACCGAGCACGGCGAAGCGGGCCGCCCGGTAGAGGACGGGCAACTTTAGGACGCGCTCCAGAAGGTGGGCGGCCTCGCTTGGTTCCCAGTCGAAGATGTATCCTGGTCGCCCGGCTAGCATCAGGAGAAAGCGCGGTGCCGCCCGCGTGCCGGTGATTCCGTGGTCGGCAAGGTGCGGGGCGATGACCTCATAGAAACCCGGCAGCAGTTTCTCTGGCTTGAGCCACTTGTAGAGGCTGTAGGCGATGGTCGATGCCAGCGCCTTGTGCTCGCTCGAAACGCCGACCGCTCCCTGCATGTCGTCCAAGTGGTCGGCTACTTCCTCGGCCTGGGCCAGCTTGCGCTCCACAGCCGCCCAGTGGCTGCCGCCAATAAGCGTCCCGATTGACCGGGCGATGGCGTCGCCGACGATCTGCTGCTCGTAGGCGGCGAAGGCGTCGGCCGGGAGATCGGCCCCGATCCAGCGCTGGTGTCCTTCAGCTAGGCGGAGCACCTCTCGGACGGAAGCGGACTGCGACGTGACCACGGGGCGCGCCGGCGGCATCCGCATCAACGCATTGGGGTTGGTCGGCAGGATGGCTGCTGCCATCGCGTCACCTGCCGTGGCGATGGCCAGCCCGCCGCGCGGGGGCACCGCAAACGGCTCGGCTGGGTCGCGCTGCACTGCGGTGAGTGGTGCCTCGATGTCGTAGAAGTCCAGGGACGTGCTACCCCCATCCGTTCGGTCGACGAGCGTGGCAACCACCTCGCCGTCGTGGCTGCGCGCGAAGCGCCACCGCAAGGGCTGGAATCCGCGCTCGCAGGTCAGCGTGGCAAATCCGATCCTGTCGCGGGCGACGGCCAGGGTGCATGATTCGGCGGCGTCATAGGCGTCGATGAAGCAGTGGTCGGTGCGCACGGCCTTGGCCAACGCCCGCCAGTCCGCCTCTTCAAGTGGCAATCGCACGGTGCGGAGGAGTTCCGTCAGCACGACGCCTTGGCTATCGCGGAGTCCGACCCGGAGGTCCGCCTCCGTTCCGACCGGGCCGTCTATAGTGACGGTGGCGCGGTCATCCCAAAGCTCCGCCAGCGTGGGGCGGGCGGGCGTCGCGAGCAGACGGATGCCCTCACCTGCAGTAGCGCCTTCAGGCCGCACCTGGGGATCTCGCACCGTGACGACCAGCGCCCCGGAGGCCAGCTGACGGTCCCCGTCACCGAGAAGAGCCACCCCGACCTCGTGGGTACCGACGGCGAGTCCCTCGAGCATGAACAGCAACTCCGGCTCGCCCGGAGTCCACTCCAGGAAGTAGACCGCCTCATCGACCACCACCCGAGCCCGCCGAGGCACCAAATCGGAGCGGATACCGAGCATGGCCGACTCGCCTGCCAACCACTCAACTTCCCCCTCGCCGTCCCAGGCGCTGGCAACGATACCCACCGGTCGAATAGCGACGTGCGAGACGACGGCCAGGCCGGCCGCAACAATGGCCGCCTCCTCGTTCTCGCTGAGGTGTGGCGGCACCATGAACTCGTACGCCTTGACCCCCTGGGCGCTGATCGCGACCTCGGTACACCAGGGCACCGCTGGCGTCCCCAAGGAGTCGGCGCCGACGAGCACGTACTGGTGACCGGGCCGGACGAACTTGCCTTTGACCTCGATGGCGAGCCCGGTGCCTTGGCGACGGAATAGCCACCAGGGTCCCTTCGTGATGACGCACTGGTCAGCTAGGATACGGTTGCTCTCGTCGTCGCCCCGTTCAAGCTGCAGGAACGGCTGATCGGCTCGGGGCCAGCGCGCGAAGCGCACTTCTTGGCCCGGGTAGAGCAGACCGCTTGGCGGGATGGAGCGGGCACCGCCATCCACCTCGGCACGCGACGTCCGCAGCTGACCGTAGACCTCCGGCAGGCCGGCGCTGAGCACGGTCAGATCGGGCAACTCGGCGTAGGCATTCCACGCGTCATAACTGCGTAGAAAAAGGCGGGGATCGGTGGCCCGCGGCCGCCGCTTCATGGTCGTTCCGGCAGCACCTGCCGATCCGTCTGCCTGGAGGCCACGCACGCGGCTGGCCGACGCTCTGGCCGACTTCAGCCAGTGGCGGGCCTGCTGCTCCTCGGAGAGGCCCTCGACGATACGCGCCAGGGTGGGGCCAGTCAGGTAGGGCGTTGGCTCGTTCTCGCCGGAGAGCAGCGCGGCAGCTAGCTGTCCCACCAGCGTGGTGTTCTCGCAGAAGATGCGGAATCGCTCGGTGTAGTTCGTCGCCCGCGCAGCAAGCGGGACGCCGAGAGCCCGGGGATCATCGAGGAGTTCGGAGGTAAGGGCACAGCTGAACTCAAACAGTAACTGCGCAAGGTTGCGCTGCAGATAGACCGGCAGCACCGCGTGAGTAATCGGCCACGAGATGATCGTGAAGTGTTCCGCCCAAGCGCCGGTCGGGCGAGCGCCGCCATAGCGTTCACAGAACCGAACGAACCAATCCCGGATGATCGACCGCTCCTGGCTGGTCCAGCGTGGTGTCAGCGACGAGAACGTCGTCCAGTACTCGTCACCCACGTAGCCGTATCCCATCTCGGCTGCGTAGACCACGAACGGCAACCACGACGCCCGGCAGTGGTCCAGGGAGTAGTCACTGATCGCAGTGCGCACCGCCCCCTTCAGGAGATCGAGGTCGGCGGGACTCAGGTCATGCTCTAGCGCGAAGACCGGCGAGCGGGGTTCGAGCTTCGCCCGGGCGTCACGGAGATCCCTGAAATGGGCGTCGAGTGCCTGATGGAAATGCTGCAGCAGTTCACCTGCACTGCTAGATGAGACATCTGCCACCGCTG
This sequence comes from Bowdeniella massiliensis, assembly GCF_023634005.1. Lineage (NCBI taxonomy): Bacteria > Bacillati > Actinomycetota > Actinomycetes > Actinomycetales > Actinomycetaceae > Bowdeniella > Bowdeniella massiliensis. Next base: position 20,129 of record NZ_JALIQR010000012.1, on the reverse strand, counting down.
CCACCTCCTTGCGCTCGACCAGTCTAGTCAGGACCCAGTCTGCCCGAGGGGGCCGAGAATCTCGAACTCGAGTGCGCTTAACCCGCCGTGGGAGGTGTGTCCTTCTACGGCACCCGGCGACGGGTCCCCATGCCCGCACGGGCGAGGCACCCCGGATAGCTTTACGATCCACGCCCATGCTTCGCGCGATCGCTCGCATCGAGACACCGCCGAGGTGGAGCCTGACCGCTTCCGCTGCTTACTCGACTCCGAGTCCAGGCCGACGCCAGACCACCCCGCGGCGGTTCAGGTGCGCCGACACCGTGGTCCGGTGTACGCCGTACCGTTCAGCAAGCTCGTTGACGTTCGATCCGCTGCGAATCGTCTACGAGACGATCGACCTCGGAGGCAGTGGGGATAGTTTGAAGATTTTCAATCCTCCAGACCACGGCTCCGCGAGAGTCCCGCATCGAGCCGTTCTCCGGCCTCTGCGAGACTCGTTAACTCCCAGCTTTCACCGGGTGACCGGGGTGTTTAGTCCCGGAGCAAAGTTGGCGAACGTGCTACGAAGGGCCCCAGATGGGCGAGATTCAATCCCTCGGCCAGAGCCACCATTCTGGTTCAGGTTTGAGCCTCGCTCTTCTCTTCTACTTCGGCAGCCCAGTTCAGGGCGTTGGCCTGCACCTCGGGATCGCATCGCGTGTCGCACGGCCGCCGGCACTCAACACGGGGCTCGCTTTCGTCGTCAAACGCGCTGGGAACGCCTGGTTGCGCAGACGACGGCTCACGTAATCGCACCCCGGTGAGGGCCTTGCCGGCGGCTGTGGAAGTGCCTGACGATTAGGCGTTGGCGCATACTATGTCAGAATCGAGATGAGCATCAGCACGCAATCACGAGTTCGAACGACAACAATGCTCCGTCCGAACAACCACCTCCGGGTCACCGATCCCGCTGAAGCCCTCGGAGTCGGGGAACTCCCCCTCCATCACGAGCCCCCACTCGACACCGGAAGAGTCAGATGATCGAGGAGGTTTGCGCAATGAGTAGGCATGGCAACCAGTTGCGCTCACCCTACGGCTACTCGACGCTGATCGAGTTAGGTATGGGAGTACCGTTCACTGCATACCTGACAATGAGACTGCTGAACGAACTCGTGACTAGCGGCGTAGTGCAGCTAATGCGTCCTCACAGGCGCTCGCAACGTCGGCAAGGCCAGCTTCCCGAGCATATCCGCGAAGCTCGCGAGTATTACGCACCCAATCGCGAAGGTCCTCTGACTCTTCTCTAGCGAGTATCGCCCTCGCTACTCGGTCCCACTCTTCTCTAGGCCAAGGCGAAACGCCGTCAAGGCTACTGGCAGCAGTGATTGCGGTAAGACGAAGGATGGATTGCTTTGCGTCTAGTGACCGAATGCATTTGGTATAGATTCTGAACCTGTCCAAGGAGGTCACGAAGACATACTCTCGGGACTGCGTGGTGACACAGATTCTTCCGAGATTGATCGAGCTTAAGAACATAGCACTGAGCCCCGCAGCGAGGGTCATCCAGTCCGGTTCAGGTCCACTCGCGTGAATGGTCACGTATTCGTCACTGACATCAACAGAGTCGCACTGGAGGTCGAATACACCCAGAAAGAGCGCGACCGCAGCGTCACGATCTCTAGGTGCCAGGCAATGACTGTAGTCAAAATCAACTCCGAGGCGCGCCATAGCGAGCGTGACACCCATGAAGGTAGCTATTGCAGTTTCGAGATAGGCGAGGAATCGGTCAATGAAATGATCAATCGAGAAGTCGTTGCCGTCGAACTTGAGACCGTGCTCGCTCAAATCAATGTCAGCGTGTGCTCCTGCGTTGCGTAACGCGGGAGTTAGATTCTCGTCTAAGAGTAGCTTAGGGTGAGCTGATGCCGCCTTTCCTATTACAGCTCCGCCATTTTTGTAATTCAGCCTCAAATACTCATCCGTCGAGTTCGAGAGGATAGTCGCTAGCGTGTGCTTCATTACGCCGTCGCGAAACGTGGCCACCGCTTCGACTGCCCGATGCGCTACTTCGAAGTCGCTGCAACCTTCCACAAGAACCCCTTGATGAGCAGACGCGGCCGCGCTACTGAGAAACGCCGCCGCACGAGCGTGCCGGCGCTTCCACTCTTCAGACTGCGCGAACTTCTTGCCGCCTATCCCGACAGCGACATCCGAAGCAGACATGATTTGAGCGAAAGACTCTAGATCGAAGGAGGTCAGAGCAACGGAGTGGATAATGTGTGCTTGGAACCCCATGCTCTCTGAGGCAGACTCCCATCCTGTTTCGACCCTTAACGCCTGGTCAAGCTCCTTCAGGGAGTGCCCATATCCTGCAAGTTGTCGTGCAGACTGGCCAATCGCGTTGAGCGCCTCCGAGGGCGATTCTTCCGAGAAGGCCTCGTCCGCTTGGTTTATGCGGTTGATCTCCACGAGTATGGTCGCTGCCTCGTCAAGAATCTTGTTACCCTGGCGCTCAAGCTCCTGGGCTGAGAGTATGTCGGGCGCTCTCAGTGCCTCTACGAAGAGATCCGCACCCTCCGCGAACTTCCGCAGCACGCGGCCTATGATTCTGCCACGATTTCGCTGTGGCCTAGGTAGTTCATTCTGCCAAGTGGCTACCAGTTGGTCCAGCAAGGCAAATGCCGCCACCAATGAATCGGCGGTGCGGTCTGTCCGGGAGGTATCGGCCAGGGCTTGGAGCACGCGCTTTATGGCTCGGTCTTGTTCCGTAACTAGCTTGTCTAGTTCAGGAGAGACATCGTGAACGGGCGGCCGTCTCTTATCCCGAAACTCAAAGACGAGGCGTTCCCGACGCTGGAGGTCATGCTGGACCTCATGGGGGTTCGGCTGTACCCCACAGTCGTGGCGTTCCCGCGCGAGCAACCGCACGCCGTTGCCTCCTGCGCAGGCAATAGTTCCGAATTTCAAGACTAACCGTTCCCTGCGCTTCCGTCGTCCCATGTATGTTCCCCCTGCCTCCGTCTTGGACTAGGTATCTCAGCAGATCATGGAGCACTGAGATGATGAAGGTGGCCAGTGCTGGTGATGGTTCACTAGCGCATTTCCGCGTAGGTGTTCCCGGAGGTTCCGGCGCGTGTGTCCCAGCGGGTGTGGCGGTGCCAATCATGATGCCGACGAGTGAGACGACACGGCTGACGTGGTTGGGGCGACCGGGCGCAGGAGCGTGGTGTTCCGGCTGGTACGTGTGTGATTCCGAGCCAGTTCATCCGCACCATCAGACGGCGAGGTGTAGGTGGGTGCCAGCACATTTATCAGTTGACAGCCAATGTTACGGAGAATCCCGCCAAGTGTACTGCGCAGTGACCTCGGATACCATTGCCCCCGGCTCTTTCCGAAGGGATTGCGGCTGTCGTCGACAAATTCGGTGGCTCGCGATTAGTCCCGAGTGATAAGGCGCGACGTGGTGGTGAGATCACTATCCATTTCGCCCAGCGCCGCAATCAGCGCGTCTCCGGCGGCTGTGAGCTCCTCATTGGTCATCGGATCTAAGCAGTCGAAGATGAAATACGCCGTGCTGGTCTCATCGCTCAATCCGGTGCGGCGGCCTTGCCGCCAGTTCCACCGTCGGCACGTGACGCCCTCGTCGTCACGCCACACCACTTCGCCAACCTCGGGATGTTCCATGACGACCTCGCCGCTTGCGACGACGTCGAAGTTCTCATCGCCGCGTGCTCGCACCAATTGTGGCGAGCCTCGGTAATGGTCGAAGTCCTCTCCCCCGATAGGCACCTGGTGCAGGACCGATATCGCGTTGTAGATATCGGTCAGTGCGTTGATCCGCGGCAGGCCCTTTTCCGCTCGGCGGGTCAGTGCTTCCAGCGAGTTTCGAGTGCGCTGCGGTTTCGCTCCGAAGGCACGGTAGGCCTCCCGCCAACTGGCGATATGCGGCAAGTCCTGAACGGCCGTTCCCGACAGCAGCCGCGCCGCGTACGCCTCGGCCTGGAGGAGCAGCTTCTCGGAGGCATCGTTGCTCGGTGAGCCCTTAATGCCTTCGACAACGATAAGCAGGACGCGGTAGTCCGGACGAAGATCGAATACGTCGCTAGCGACGGAGGCTCCGTCGAGAAATTCTTGCGCGGTTAGCTCCTTGGTACTCACCGGCACACTCCTATTTCTCGCTCGCGAATGGGTCCTCAAATCCGAGGTACATCACTTCTAAGTACTCTTCGATGCCTTCGAATCCGCCCTCACGCCCGACCCCGGAGTGCTTGACCCCACCGAAGGGTGCGGCGGCATTCGAGATGGTTCCGGAGTTGATGCCGAGCATTCCCACCTCTAGCCGCTCAGCCAGTCGGAGTGCACGGTCGATGGATCCGGTGTGCAGATAGCCTGCCAGCCCGAACATCGAGTCATTGCAGTAGCCGACCACTTCGTCCTCGGTCTCAAAGGGCACGATCGGGGCGACCGGGCCAAAGATCTCGTCCGTCACGAGCTCGGCCGTGGCTTTCAGGTTCGTCACGACGGTCGGCGGGTAGAAGAATCCCGCCCCATCGCTCTTCTCGCCTCCGGTCAGGACCTCGGCGCCCTCACTGCGGGCCTTGTCGACCATCTTGGCGATCGAATCGCGCTGTTCGTCAGAGACGATCGGACCGACATCGGTTTCCTCTTCCATACCGTCTCCGACGGTGAGCTCTTTAAACCTCGTGGCGAGGCGCTGGGAGAACTCATCGGCGATCGACGAGTGCACGTAGAACCGGTTGGCGGCATTGCATGCCTCCCCCATGTTCCGCAGTTTTGTGGCATGCGCAGCTTCCACAGCCTTGTCTAGGTCAGCGTCCTCAAAGACGATAAATGGCGCTGAGCCGCCAAGTTCCATCGAGGTGCGAACGACGTTGTCGGCACACTCCTTCATGAGAGCCATTCCAACGGGCGTCGAGCCCGTGAACGACAGCTTGCGCAGCCGGCGATCCTGGATGATCGGCCCGGTCAGGGGCCGCGCTTGCGACGCTGGGATGACGTTCACAACCCCGGCCGGGATCCCGACCTCCTCACACACCTTGACGAAGGCGAGTGCGGTGAGTGGCGTCAGGTGAGCGGGCTTGAGGATCGTTGTGCACCCGGCCGCGAGCGCCGGCGCGATCTTGCGCGTCGCCATCGCGAGCGGGAAGTTCCACGGCGTGATGAACAGCGACGGGCCGACCGGGCGCTTGAGGGTCAGGACCCGGAGATTTCCCTCGGGTGAGGAAGTGTAACGTCCGTTGATCCGCACGGCCTCTTCGGAAAACCACCGCAAGAATTCGGCGCCGTAGGCAACTTCGCCGTACCCCTCGGCAAGGGGCTTGCCCATCTCGAGGGTCATGAGCGTGGCGAACTCATCCTTGAGCTCCATCACGCGATCAAAGGCAGCCCGCAAGAGCTCAGCCCGCTCCCGCGGCGCGGTGCGCTGCCAGTCGTGCTGTGCCTCGCTGGCGGCGGCAAGCGCGGCCATGCCGTCTTCGGGGGCTGCATCCGCGACCGCGGCGAGAACCTCGCCGGTTGCGGGGTTGATGACGTCGAAGGTTGCACCCGATTCTGAGTCCTGCCACCGGCCGTTGATAAACAGCTGCGTCGGGGCGTAAGCGAGGGCTTTGTCGATGAGTTCGGTGCGGGACATGAGAACCTCCGATGGTCGTGCGTCGCGTTCCACAAATCATATATGACTTCCCACATGATGCTAGTAATGCTGTGGCCCAGGCCATAAAATCGCGTGCCATATCGCGGGAAATCGCTCCAGCCATTGTCCCAGATCACATAGCGTGTCGCACTATCTGAAAAGTACTACCCCGTATTTTCAGGCGAAACACCCCTTGACAGGACGTAGATCACACGGCAAGCTACTGGAAACCAGATCGTATATGACTTCGTAGATGGATCGAGAGGAATCCCTGTGGACGTCCTTACCCAGCGACTTGGCTTCCGACCCGGCAAGGTCATTGCCGTGCATTTGAGCTACCGATCACGCGCCGCACAGCGTGGCCGCACCCCCGCGCACCCTTCCTATTTCCTCAAGACATCCTCCTCTCTCGTCGGCTCTGGCGAGGTCACGCGCCCCGAAGGCACTGAGCTGCTCGGCTTCGAGGGCGAGATCGCAATCGTCATCGGCACCGATGCCCGAAACGTCTCCCCCGAGGACGCCTGGTCGCACGTCGGCTGGATCAGCGCCGCGAACGACCTCGGTCTGCACGACCTGCGCTACGCCGACAAAGGGTCCAATGTTCGCTCTAAAGGCGGCGACGGCTACACTCCCCTCGGTCCCGAGCTGCTCGACGCGAGCGATCTCGACCCGAACGCGATCGGTGTGCGCACGTGGCTGGACGGCGAGCTCGTCCAGGACGATTCCTCCGCCGGCATGCTCTTCAGCTTCGGCGAGATGATCGCCGACCTCTCGCGCTTCATGACGCTCGAGCGCGGCGATGTCATCCTCACCGGTACCCCGTCGGGCGCGTCGGTGGCTCAGCCCGGCCAGCGGATCGAGGTCGAGGTCTTCGACCAGCGCGAGCCCTCCCGCAGCTCCGGCCGCCTCGCGACCACCGTGATCGAGGGACCGGCACTGGCCGACGTCGGCAATCCGCCGAAGGTCGATGACAAGCAGCGCGCCGACGCCTGGGGCACCGAGCCCGAGAGCGCCGAGACCTTCGAGCTGACGGCCGAAATCCGCGAGCGGCTAAGCAACGTCGCCGTCGCGACCCTCTCGGCGCAACTGCGTAAGCGCGGGTTCAACGAGGTTTCGATTGATGGCGTGCACCCGCTGATCCCCGGCTCCAAGCTCATCGGGCGGGCGCGCACGCTGCGCTACCTGCCCTACCGCAAGGACGAGTTCGCAGCGCGCGGCGGCGGCTACAACGCACAAAAGCGCGCGATCGACTCCGTGGGCGAAGGCGAGGTCCTCGTCATGGACGCACGCCGCGTCGCGGACGCCGGAACACTCGGCGACATCCTCGCGCTGCGGGCCAAGACGCGCGGCGCGGCCGGCATCATCACCGATGGCTGCGTGCGCGACTATGCGCTCGTCGCCGAGCTCGGGATGCCCGTCTTCGCCGCCTCCCACCATCCGGCCGTCCTTGGCCGGCGGCACATCCCGTGGGAGACCGACGTCGACATTGCCTGCGGCGGCGCACTCGTGCGGGTCGGGGATGTCATCGTCGCCGACGACGACGGCCCGATCGTCATCCCGCCCGCCCTGCTCATGGACGTCCTGGAAGGCGCCGAGCAGCAGGAAGCCGAAGAAGAGTTCATTACTCAGATGGTCGCCGAGGGCAACTCCGTCGACGGCCTCTACCCCCTATCTGGCGCCTGGCGCGAGCGCTACGAGGCGTGGGCCTCGCAGCAGAAGTAGAAAGGACCCCCATGTCGTTGCGTGAGAGGCTCAGCGGATCTATCGCCCCGCTCTTTACCCCCTTTACTGACTCCGGCGAGGTCGACCACGACTCGCTGCGCCGCATGGTCGCCTGGCAGCACGCCCATGGCTCGGCCGGCATCTCCTTTGGCGGTTCCACGGGCGAGCCCAGCTCGCTATCGCTCGCCGAGCGGGCCGCGGCCCTGGAAACGATCAAGGACGCGATCGGCGATACCGGCATGTCCTTTGTTCCGGGCACGGGCTCGGCCAGCCTTGATGACACCCTCGAACTCACGGCCAAGGCCGTCGAACTCGGCGTGGATGCCGCACTCATCATCACGCCCTACTACTCCCGCCCCACCCAGGAGGCGCTCTACCAGTGGTATGGCACCGTCGCGCGCGAGTTCCCCGACCTGCCTCTCATCGCCTATAACGTGCCCTCCCGCACCGCGGTCGAGCTCGCCCCGGAGACCTTTGCGCGCATGTTCCGCGATTTCGACAACATCGTCGGGATTAAGGAAACGACGAAGGACTTCGAGCACTTCTCGCGCACGATGTTCCACTGCGGGAGCGAGGTCCTCATGTGGTCCGGCATCGAGCTCTTGTGCCTGCCGCTGCTCAGCCTTGGCGGCATCGGCTTCATCTCGGCGCTTGCTAATATCGCGCCGCAGGCCGTCGCCGATACCTACCGCCTCGCCGTCGAGGGCGATATGGAGGGCGCCCGCAAGTTGCACTACGGCGTGCACCCGCTCGTGGACCTGCTCTTCACCGAAACGAACCCCGCGCCCGCGAAGTGGCTCATGGCCGAGCGCGGCCTCATCTCGAGCCCGAACGTTCGCCCGCCGCTGATCAACCTGACCGATGCCGGCAAGGACAAGGTTCGCGCCCTCGCGGATCAGGCCGCCGACTACCTCACCGACGTCACGGACTAAGGAGAGTCATGACCGACGCTAAGCCCGCAAGCCTGCCCGAGCGCCTCCGCCATTACATCGGCGGAGAGCTCACCGATTCCGTCTCCGGCGAGACCTTCGACGTCCTGAACCCGGCGACGAACGAGGTCTACATCCAGTGCGCCGCCGGCGATAAAGCCGACGTCGATAAGGCGGTTGCCGCCGCCCGCGAGGCCTTCGACTCGGGGCCGTGGCCGAACCTCATGCCGCGCGAGCGCGCCCGCATTTTGTACAAGATCGCCGACGAGGTCCAGGCCCGCAATGCCGAGCTCGCCGAACGGGAGTCCTTCGACTCCGGGCTGCCGATTCGCCAGGCGAAAGGCCAGGCCGCCCGAGCCGCCGAGAACTTCCGCTTCTTCGCCGACCTCATCGTCGCCCAGATCGATGATGCCTTCCGCATGCCCGGCCGCCAGCTGAACTACGTCAACCGCAAACCCAAGGGCGTCGCAGGCCTCATCACGCCGTGGAACACGCCGTTCATGCAGGAGTCCTGGAAGCTCGCTCCGGCGCTCGCCTCCGGCTGCACCGTCGTACTCAAGCCCGCCGAGTTCACGCCGCTGTCGGCCGAACTGTGGACCGAGATCTTCGAAAATGCCGGACTGCCCACGGGCGTGTTCAACATCGTGCACGGCTTTGGCGAAACCGCCGGCGACGCGCTCGTCAAGCACGAGGACGTCAACCTCATTTCCTTCACGGGTGAGACGACCACCGGCCAGATCATCTTCGCTAACTGCGCGCCGACGATGAAGGCCATGAGCATGGAGCTCGGCGGCAAGTCCCCGGCCATCATCTTCGAGGACGCGGACTTCGAAGCCGCCCTCGATTCGACCCTCTTCGGCGTCTTTTCCCTCAACGGCGAGCGCTGCACCGCCTCCTCCCGCCTGCTCGTCCAGCGATCGATCTACGACGACTTCGTCGCCGCCTATGCGGAACGCGCAAAGAAGGTCAAGGTCGGCCCGCCCTCGGATGAGGCGAGCGAGATCGCCGCGCTCGTGCACCCCGAACACTACGAGCGCGTCATGAACTACGTCGAGATCGGCAAGTCCGAGGCCCGTCTCGTGGCCGGCGGCAAGCGCCCCGAGAATCTGCCGGTTGGCAACTACCTGGAGGCCACCGTCTTCGCCGACGTGCCGCGCGAGGCACGCATCTTCCAAGAAGAGATCTTCGGGCCGGTCGTGGCGATCACGCCCTTTGATACCGAAGCCGAAGCAATCGAGCTTGCCAACGACGTGAAATACGGCCTCGCGGCCTACGTATGGACCCGCGATGTCACCCGCGCCCACACCGTCGCCCACCAGATCGAATCGGGCATGGTGTGGATCAACTCCCACAACGTCCGCGATTTACGCACCCCCTTTGGCGGGGTCAAGGGCTCGGGCCTCGGCCAGGAAGGCGGCTACCGCTCGCTGGAGTTTTATTCCACCCAGCAGGCCATCCACGTCACCCTGGGCGACGTCCACACCACGCGCTTCGGCGCCACCGGATACACCGATAACGATCCGGGCCTCGCGGGCCCGGGCTGCTGATCCCCTTAAGGAGAACCCCATGAGCGAGATCCCCGTCCCCGCGGCGCCGGCTCCCGATGTGCTGCGCTGCGCCTACATGGAGCTGCTTGTCACCGATCTTGACGCCTCGCGCGAGTTCTACGTCGACATCCTCGGTCTGGTTGTCACCCACGAAGACGACGAAGCCATCTACCTGCGCTCCTTCGAGGAGTTCATCCACCACAACCTCGTGCTGCGCAAGGCCGAGCAGGCCGGCGTCGCCGTCTTTTCCTACCGGGTGCGCAGCCAGGAGGATGTCGATCGCGCGGAGGCCTACTATCAGGAGCTCGGCTGCGAGACCCGCCGCGGCGACTTCACTCGCGGCGTACGCAACGCCGTGCGCGTCGTTGACCCCCTCGGTTTTCCCTACGAGTTCTTCTACGAGGTCGACCACGTCGAGCGCCTGGCCTGGGCGTACGACCAGATGGGCCCCGGCGCCCTCGTCCGCCTCGACCACTTCAACCAGGTCTACCCGGACGTCGTCAAAGGCGCCGCCTACCTCGAGGCGCTCGGCTTCAAGCGCACCGAGGACATCAAAGACGCGGAAGGCACGACGTATGCCGCGTGGTTCTGTCGCAAGCAGACCGTGCACGATACGGCGCTGACCGGCGGCGATGGCCCGCGCATGCACCACGTCGCCTTTTCCACCCACGAAAAGCACAACATCCTCTACATCTGCGACAAGCTCGGTGCCCTGCGCAAATCGGATTCGATCGAGCGCGGCCCCGGGCGCCACGGCGTATCCAACGCCTTCTACCTCTACCTGCGCGACCCCGACGGTCACCGCGTGGAGATCTACACCCAGGACTACTACACCGGCGATCCGGACAACCCGGTCGTCACGTGGGACGTCCACGACAACCAGCGACGCGACTGGTGGGGGCACGCCGTGGTCCCCTCCTGGTACACGGAAGCCTCCCTCGTCATGGACTTGGACGGCAACCCGCAGCCCGTCACCGCGCGCAAGGAGGACTCCGAAATGGAGGTCACCATTGGCGCCGACGGTTTTTCCTACACCCGCAAAGACGACACCGAAGAAGGCTTCAAACTCGGCCACCAGGTCTGAGGAGCCCCAACCCTGATGGAGTGAAGTGACATGAAAAAGACCAAGGTCGGCCTGTTTGCCGCCCTCGCGGGATCGGCCCTCGTGCTGTCCGCGTGCGGCGGTGGCGGCATCGTAAGTGACGGCGGCGGCCAAGGTGGCGGAGCAACCTCCGATTCCACCGCCACCGGCGATGCCTCCGGCGAGAGCGTTGAGCTCAACATGGTGACGATGGTTCAGCCCCACACCCCCAATGCGCCCGTCCAGAACTGGTTCCTCGATCAGATCGAAGAACGCAGCAACGGCCGCATTAAGGTCAACCGCACCGAACCGGACTCGATCTGTAAGCCCGCCGAGGTCGCCGAATGCGTGCGCGATGGCCGCGCCGATATCGGCACCTCGATCTCGGATTACACCCCGCAGCTCTTCCCGACGATGTCGGTCGCGACGATCCCGTTCATGGCGGATAACTCGCAGGCCTTCATGGAAGCGATCTACAAGGCGAACACCGAAAATGAGGACGCCAAGGCCGCGTGGGATGACTCCGGCATCAAGCTCATCGCCGCCTGGCACCCCGGGCTGACGATCATCGGCACCAACGGCAAGGTCTCCTCGATCGAGGACATCAAGGGCAAGCGCTTCCGCGTCACCGGCGCCTACCTGCAGCAGGCCTTCGAAAAGGTCGGCGCCAACGTCGTCGCGCTGCCCGCCAACGAAACCTATGAGGGTGTCGAGCGCGGCCTCGCCGACGCGGTGTCCTGGACGATGGATGGCCCCGTGGACTACAAGCTCATGGAGCAGCTGAAGGACTGGGCGCTGCCCGGCGCTGGCGTGTACACGACGTTCGCGATCTGGCTCAACAGCGAGAAGTTCGAGGCCATGCCCGATGACCTGAAGAAGGTCGTCGAGGACGTCCAGGCCGATCTCATCGCCGGTGAGGGCATGAAGGCCTTCAACGAGGCGACCGAAGCGCAGTGCGACGCGATGCTGGAATACTCCGGAGTCGAGTCCTTCACCGCCTGGGACGAAAGCGCCACGGCCGAGTGGAAGGACCAGGTCCTGGACGACCTGCTCGCAGCCTGGCAGCAGCAGGCCGCCTCCGATGGCCTTGCTAATCCCGAGAAGTTCCTCGCCGACTACCGCGCCGCCTATGACGAAGCGGCCGCCAAGCCGGACATCGTTGAGGATCCCGTCAAGAAGTGCATCGAGCGCTTCGCTAACCGCTAACCGGTAGGTGGGGGCACGCACGTGCCCCCACCCCGCCCCCGCCCGCTCGACAAAGGACAGTCGGATGGAAAAACCCATTAAGGCCCTCACCTCCGCGCTCGGTATTCTCGCGACGCTGGCCACCCTCGTGATGATGGTCGCCATCGCCATCGACGTCGTCTACCGCGCCCTGTACAACCGTTCAGTGCCCGGCGTCCTGGAGATCTCCGAAACCGCGCTCGTCACTGCCGTCTTCCTCGGACTGGCCTATACCGGAGCGACGAACTCCCACATTGCCGTCGACCTCCTCACCGAGCGCCTGCCCGCTCGCGTTACGCGCTGGGTGCTGACCGTAGCGTGGCTGCTGTCGACGATCTTCCTCGGCTGGATCACCTATGCGACCTTCGTGCGAGCCTCCGCATCACTTGCCGCGGGCGAAAAGCGCATGGGCCTCGTGGCCTGGCCGATCTGGCCGGCGCGCTGGATCATCGTCGTCGGCCTAGCCGCGATGCTCCTCGTGTCCGTCGTCAACCTGCTGCGCGTCGCGCTCGGCAAGGAGGTGCTCGGCGTCGATGAGCGGATGACCTACGCGACGGACCACCCCTATGAATACGTCACGGGCGAGGCCGGCGACTACGACGAGTCCGCACAAATCTCCGACGCCGAGGCCGCTCGGCTGGCCAGCGAAGCCGCAACCGAAAAGGATGACCGATGACCGTCACAACGCTCGTAATCCTCGTCATCGTCATCATGCTCGTTATGCTGGCGCTGCGAATGCCGGTGGCCTTCGCCCTCGGCCTGTCCGGCGCCCTTGGCCTGTTTGCCCTTCGCGGCGACGCGTTTGCCACGCGGACCCTCGGCTCCGCCCCCTTTGCCGAAACCGCGACATTCTCGCTGACGATCATCCCGATGTTCATTCTCATGGGCATGTTCGCGGTCAAGGCTCGGGTCGCCGAGCAGGTCTATAAGGTCGCCGCACACGTATTTCGCCACTTCCCCGGCGGCCTCGGTGTCGCCACGGTCATGGCCTGCGCCGGGTTCGCCGCTGTCTCCGGCTCTTCTATAGGCACGGCCGCGACGATGTCCCGGCTGAGCGTCGGAGAAATGCAGCGCCACGGCTACCGCACTTCGATGGCCACGGCGACCGTTGCGGTGGCCGGGACGCTCGGCGTTCTCATCCCGCCCTCGGTGATCCTCGTGCTGTATGCGATCATGACGCGCGAGTCCGTCGCGAAGGTCCTGGCCGCCGGCATTATTCCGGGCATCCTGTCCGCCTGCGCCTACGCCCTGTACATCATCATTGCTTCGCGCTCGGACCGTTCGAAGGTTCGTGCCAAGCAACTCGATCGCGCCCTCGTCCAGGCGTCCGGTGCGCCCGCCGGCGCCCGCGAGCAGGCCGCCGAGCCCCGCTCGGAGACGGTCAATCCGCCTGACACCCGGTGGCGCGACTTGCCGATGCGCGGCGTCGTGCGGGTCGGAATCTTGTTCTTCATCGTGCTCGGTGGTATGTACTCCGGCATTTTCACCCCCACCGAGTCGGCCGCGATCGGTGCGCTCGCTGCGGGCATCATGCTCGTCGCGGAGATGTACAAGGAGGGCTGGAAGGCGACCTCGCGCGCAATCGTGGAAGCGTTGAAAGAGACCGCCGGCACCACCTCGATGGTGTTCGCAATCATCGTTGGCTCGGCCATCTTGTCGGTCTTCTTCGTCGCGGCCCGAGTCCCGCACATGCTCACCGAGGCCGTGATCTCCGCGGGATGGAGTCCCCACGTGACGATGGGACTGCTGCTGCTCGCGCTCATTCCGCTCGGGATGGCGCTAGAGTCGATCTCGATCCTCGTCATCACGGTGCCGCTGCTCTACCCCGTCGCGACCGAGCTCGGTTTCGATGGCATCTGGCTCGCGATCCTCATCGTCAAGCTCATCGAGATCGGCATGGTGACACCTCCCGTCGGCATCAACTGCTTCGTTGTGGCGGGCGCCTCCGGGGTGCGAGTCACCGAGATCTTCAAGGGCGTGTTGCCGTTTGTCATCGTCGAGCTCATCCTCGTCGTCATCTTGTTCTTTGTCCCCCAGCTATCCCTGTGGCTGCCCTCGTTGGTCTCGGTCTAGCGCTTGCGAGCCTAGGATCGAAGCGGAACTCACCTGAGGAAGGTCACTGGAATGACACAATTACCGCCGCGGGCGTTATCGAAGTCCGAGCTCGTTTATCGCGAGCTACGCGACCGGATCATCAGCGGGCGCATCACCGCCGGATATCGCCTGGTGCTCGACAAGATCGCCAAGGATCTCGGCGTCTCCACGGTCCCCGTCCGGGAAGCAATTCGCCGCCTGGAAGCCGAAAAGCTCGTGACGTTCACCCCGAACGTTGGGGCGGAGGTCGCCTCCATCGATGTCCACGACTATGCAGACGCGATGCAAACCCTCGCCGTGCTGGAGGGGGTGGCCACCGCGCTGGCCGCCGCTCACATCACGCGCGAGCAGCTGGATCAGGCCGGTGCAACGAACGACCAGATGCGCATGTTGGCCGAAGGCAACTTCGATCCGCGGCTGTTTACTGACTTGAACCAGCGCTTCCACCAGCAGCTGTGCCACGCCTGCCCCAACCGGTATCTCAACGAGATCCTCGATCGCGAATGGGAGCGGGTCTCGGTGATCCGCCGCAACACCTTCGCCTTCGAGCCGGTGCGCTCCCTGACCTCAGTCCAAGAGCACGACCATATTTTGACTCTGCTTCGTTCCGGATCCGGCGCCGAGGAGGTGGAACGAGCAGCCCGAGCCCACAAGTTGCGAGCGCTCAACCAATTCATGCAATCACGACCCGCGTCCTAATTCGTTCATCATTCCAGTTCCCTTTCCCGTAGCCCCCCACACAGCAGTGAGGAGAAACCAGTGCAGTTCCACCACCACGGTTACGTCTCGACCGATCCCCGCGTCCTGCCCGCAGCAGGCATTGGCATCAACCGCAGCGAGGACCTTCCCGACACCATGGACGTCCTCATCGTCGGGGCCGGCCCCGCGGGCATGATCACGGCCGCACAGCTCGCCCAGTTCGGTGACATCTCGGCCTATCTTGTGGAGCGCCGCGACGGCCGCCTGCAGATCGGCCAGGCCGACGGCATCCAGGCCCGCAGCGTCGAGACCTTCCAAGCTTTTGGCTTCGCCGATCGGATCTCCGCGGAGGCCTACCACATCACCGAAATGTGCTTTTGGAAGCCCGACCCGCACAACCCCGAAAACATCGTGCGCACCGCTCGCACCCCCGATGATGAGCATGGCATCTCCGAGTTTCCTCACCTCATCGTCAACCAGGCCCGAGTCCTGGACTACTACGCGGAGTACGCGAAGAACGGCCCGGCTCGCCTCACCCCGAACTGGGGCTGGGAGTTTAAGGGGCTTGAGATCGATCGCGACGAGGAGTATCCGGTCACCGTGACCCTCATCGGCGCGGGTGCAGAGAACTCGGGGCAGGAGCGGACTGTCCGCGCGAAGTATGTCCTCGGCGCCGACGGTGCCCGCTCCAAAGTGCGCGACGCCATCGGAGCCCAGCATGTCGGTGGCGTCTCCTACCATGCCTGGGGCGTCATGGATGTCTTAGCTGTCACCGACTTCCCGGACGTGCGCATCAAATGCGCGATCCAGTCCAAGGCCGGCTCCATCTTGCACATTCCGCGCGAAGGTGGCTACCTCTTCCGCATGTACGTCGATCTCGGAGAAGTCGCCGCCGATGACAATCGCAAGGTGCGCGAAACCCCGCTCGAGACAATCATCGCCAAGGCGAACGAGATCATTAAGCCCTACTCGCTCGACGTCAAGGATGTCGCGTGGTGGTCCGTCTACGAAGTCGGCCACCGCGTAACCGACCGGTTTGATGATGTTCCGAGCGAGCAGGTCGCAGAGCTCACCCCGCACGTCTTCATCGCGGGCGATGCCTGCCACACCCACAGCGCAAAGGCCGGCCAGGGCATGAACGTGTCGATGCAGGACGGCTTCAACCTCGCATGGAAGATCCGCCAGGTCGTGCAGGGCCTGTCCCCCGCCTCGCTGCTGTCGACCTATACCGCAGAGCGCCAGGAGATTGCCCAAAACCTCATCGACTTCGACCGGGAGTGGTCCTCGATGATGGCAGCCAAGCCCGAGGATCTCGAAAGCCCGTCGGCGCTGGAGGAATACTACGTCCGGACCGCCGAGTTCCCCGCTGGCTTCATGACGCAATACAAGCCGTCAATGATCGTCGGCGAAGCGACCCACCAGGATCTGGCCGCAGGGTATCCGATCGGTAAGCGCTTCAAGTCTTACAAGGTCACGAGGCTGTCGGATTCGAACCCGCTGCATCTCGGTCACCTGCACCGCGCCGATGGGCGCTGGCGGATCTATGTCTTTGCCGACGCGCCCGCGCCGGGTGAGGACTCCAAAGTCGCCGCGCTCGCTGACTTCCTCGCCTCCGACCCTGCCTCGCCCGTGCTCGCTCACACGCCCGAGGGCCAGGACCTCAACTCGCTGTTTGATGTCAAGGTCATCTACCAGCAGAACTACACCGATGTCGACGTCCTGAAGGTGCCGAAGGCCTTCAAGACACCGAACGGCCCCTTCGGCCTCATCGACCAGGACCAGATCTTCGCGACAAACCCGGACCACGACATCTTCGCCGGCCGCGAGATCAGCCGCGACGGAGCAATCATCGTCGTGCGCCCTGACCAGTACGTCGCGACGATCCTGCCGCTGGATGCACCTGAGGAGCTTGCGGCGTTCTTCCGCCCGATCTTTACTCCCTAGAACGCTGGGGCGCTGCGCGAAAAGCGACGTCGTAGGCCGTCCAGATGACGTCGATGACGAAGATGATCGTCCACACGCGTAACGCCCCCGGAGCAATGCTCACCAGGGATAGCCCGTCCGAACTACTCGGCAGCGGCGTCGAATCCTGACCGATAAGCCTGCGCGTCACCGTAGGAATGAACGCGAGCGCGAGCAGCATCGCTGGGAGGTAAATCCCCGCGTGCCAAGCGAGATCGCTGAGCAGTTCGGGCTCGCGCTGCACATGCTGATGCGCGATGACGAGGCGTTCAACGCCCAGGCGGTCGCGAGTATCGCGGCCCACCTGGACTCGCTCGCCTAGCTCTACCAGAACGCTCGCATCGCGATCGCATCGGCGAACGCTTCGGCGGCCTTGTGGTCCGAGGTGAGGTAGAGGTTGCAATCAAAGAGCGATACTTCGAGAATCTCGAGCTCGTCATCGCCAGCGACCATGTCAATGCGGCAGTAAATGAGCTGCTCGTCGCGCCCCAACAGCTGCTTGATCGACTCGTGCAGCGCTGCCCGCACATCCTCACCGCGGGTGCGCTCCCCCGACGTAATCGCGTGCGGGTGCGCCCGGTTGCGGTGAACGGTCGGCCGAGCGCCGTTCGGCGAATCGAGAATCGTGTCCTTTTCGACGGCGTGCGAGAGCAGACCGTTGAAGAAAATCAGCGAAATCTCACCGCGCTCTTCCATCGAAACGAGATAGCGCTGAACCATCGCTGCGTGCCCGTTGTCCAAGATCTCCATCGCGTGCTGGATTGCCGCCATGCGGGAGTAAGCTTCACGCGCCGTGTACCGGCCCGTCGAGTGCTGGCCCGAGGAGACCGCAGGCTTGACGACGAAGTCGCCGCCCGCAGGAAAACGCGTGTGGACCTGGTGCTTGGACAGATCCTGGTGCACCTCGAGCCACGTCGTTTCGATCGTCGGCAGCCCGCGACCGGCGAGTTCATGCAGGTAGTGCTTGTCCGAATTCCATTCCAAAATGGTCGGGTTATTGAGCAGCTTCGGAACGGTATGTGCCCACTCGAAGAATTCCTTCCGACGCGGGGCGTAGTCCGGAACGGTGCGAATGATGCACAGGCCAGCCTCATCCCAGTTCACATCCGGGTCGTCCCAGATGGCGATCTGAACATCGATTCCGCGCTCTTCCAGCAGCGGGGGCAGGACCTGATCATCTTCGCTCAGCTCGGGAAGCTCCCGGCCTGTCACAAGGGTTACTCTTGGCTTCGACACGGCACCAGGTTATCGCTTTTGGTTGCCCCTAGCCCCGCGATGGTGCTTCAGGGGGAACGCCGCGGCCACTTCCGGGATGTGAATCGCGTCGCGTCGGCGCAATACGCTGAGAAATCCAGCGCGGCACCGCTTCCAGCGGGCCGATCCGGAAATTCGCCAGGTACATCGGAGAGAGCAGACATACGAGCGCGATCTGAATCGCCCACACCCCGATATCGAGGTAGGCCAGGTGCGGCTCGAGGTTTTCCAGGAAGCCGATCATCCGGTCGGAGGCAAAGATGTGGACGACGTACCACGTGAGCGTGAGCTGGCCAACGCCCGCGAGGACGGTCAGGGCCTTGCCCGCAATCCCGCGCGCGTTCTCGACGGCCCACGAGCACAGGGCAACACCTGCAACGACGATCAGCGCCGAGCTGATGATGTTGACGTAACTGCCGGAATAGGCCTCCCAGGTCAGGAGGCGATCGGTAAAGAGCGTGGCGCGATCGCGAGTCAGTATATCGACGCCGAGCGCGATTGCTGCACCGATGATTGCAGCGCCTGCGACGGCAAGGTAGCGACGCTGCGCGTTCACGACGAGCCGGACGTACATAATGCCGACGAGTCCATAGGTCACCCAGGCGACGAACGGGTATGGGTCGGCGACCATGAGCGAAATGTACGCCGCGGGCCGCACGACATCGAAGAAGTCCGGGCTGTAGAGCGGGCGACCCCAATCGTAGGCAACATTTGCTGCTGTCAGGAGCGGCCCGACGATTACGAACAAAGCGAGAATCGCGGCGACGATCGAGGTGCGAGCCGGCACGATCGCCCGACACACTAGCGTCAGGAGGCCAAGCGTCACGAGGATGACGGCGATTCGGGTCGCCCACCAACCCACGGCTAGGCCGAGCACAATGAGGAATCCAGCCCGAATCAGGACCGGCAGCCAGGATGTGTCGTTGCGCCGCTTAGCCGCCTCATATTCCAGCTGCGCCCCCGCACCAATGAGGACCGCGAACGCCACCGCATGGAAGTCGGCCATGATCCGCACGATGAACCACGAAGCCGTCGTGTCTGAACCCATGAGGTGATTGCCCATGATGCCAAAGAGGGCGAGGGCGCGCGCCACATCGAGGCCGCCAATGCGGGGCCTCGAGTGGCCAATGCGTGGACGAGCGGTCATCGGCGTCTACCTTTACGAAACTGCGAAATCCCAGGCTGCGTGCGCAGCCATTGCCGGCCAGAGTTTGCCCGTCACACGCCGCACGCAGTAGAACGCGACGCCTGCAAGCATCGTAAAGACTACCTGCTGCACGACCTGGACCGCGCTCGGGTCAAGCAGAATATTGGGCACGTGCCACAGCCCGAACAGCGCCGAGGACACCGCAATTACCGCACCTTTACTGAGTCCAACGCCACGCAGCTCCGTAATGGCCCAGCCGCGCATGAGCAGCTCTACCGCGAATCCGACGAAGGCGGCCATGATGGCGATCGAAAGCAAGAGCGACGGGCTTGACTCGTGCAGCGTCGTCACGCGCCGCACGAGCTGCGCGGCAAGCAGCACCACGCTGACCCGACGCTCTATGAGTTCACCGGTGGCGGCCCCGCGAGCGTCGAAGAACTCAAGCGCCGCTACGCCATTCAGACCCGCGGCAATTCTGCCGACGGCGCCGAAGAGTGGATCAACCTCGTGGTCGTCCTTGAGCCGGGGTACACGCCCATCGGCTACGTCCAAGCCACGCTGCCTCGAGGGCGAGGCTATGCGGAGATTGCTTGGGTCATCGGGCGAAAGTAGCAAGTCAAAGGATACGCGAACCGTGCGGCCCGCCTGCTCGTCGAGCACCTCGAGCAACGCGGTGTCCAAGCCTTGGTCGCCCACATTCATCCGTGCCACGACGCATCCCAAGCGATCGCGCGAAGTCTGGGGATGCATCGCACCGACACCGTCGTCGACGGAGAGCAACCGTGGCAGCGCTGCCTCGAAAACAACAAGCCCCTACCAGCGAACTGACAGGGGCCGAAAGTGGTGGGGTTCGGGG
>NZ_JALIQR010000011.1:0-124095 GCF_023634005.1 Bowdeniella massiliensis | reverse complement strand
GGATCCAGCGGCGGGAGCACCTCGGAATGCGCCACCGAGGCGGCCGGTGCGGGCGAATCGCCGGTGGCGGGGGCGGCCATCGCGGCCGAAAGCGGCAGGCCCGCTCCGAGAGCGACGCCGAGCGATGCGACGGAGGCGCCGCGAACCAGGCGCGAGGTCAGCGGCGCGAGATAACCGGTGACGGCGCTGGCTCGAGCGCGGCCGGCCAGGACGAGGAGCGCAAGGATACCGGAGGCGGCATACCACGCGCTGAGTGCGGCGGCCAGGACAAGGAGTATGGCCGCGACGCCTGATTCATAGCTGCGGGCCTGCCACACCGGGGAGACGAGCACCTCGCCGATCGTCGTCGTGGCGAGGCGGGTGAAGGCGATGGCACCCGCGGCACCGAGAGAGCTCAGGAGCAGGGAGGCTAGGACTCGTTGTTTCATCTCTCGGAACCTCGGTTCATGTTGTTTGATGTTGTTTGGTGTTCTTATATCTAGTCGAGGTTCCGTTCGTTGTAAAGCCCTGTGGAGAACTTGGGGGTCGAGCGGCTACGGTGAAAGCCAGCCAGGAGTAAGGAGGCAGCGATGAGTGATGGGCTCGATCCCGCGATTTCTCGGCTGCTCATGGACCTGTCTGATCGGCTCGCGACGATTGAGAGTGCGCAGCTGGAAGCCGAGTTAGTGGAGGCCGAACGTTCTTCCGTGGGAATCACCGAACGGCTGACCTCGTCCCTTGGCGCGAAAATGCACGTCGTGATGCAGGGTGGGCGCAGCGCTGATGGGGTATTGCAAGACGTGTCGGCAACGTGGGCGAGGCTCGAGCGCGCCCAGGCTCACCACGTCTTTGTAGCGATCGCGAAGATCGCTGTGATCAAGGGGCTTGGGCGTGCTTCCCACACCCACCGCGAGGTCGATATTCGGCGGAGTTGGGGTCACATGCTGCGGCGCTGCGGCGCGCAAGGGGTGCGGGTAAGAATTTGTTGCGCGCAGCGCGAGATCACCGGGCGAGTGCTCGGTGTGGGAAAGGACGTCGTTGACCTGGAACTTGACGATGGCTCGCGGGCGGCCGTCGTCTTAGATCAGATAGAAACCCTCGATACGTGGGGGCTGGCGAGCTAGGCGTTTTCCTGGCTTAGCTGCTCCACGCGGGCCGCGTTTTCGCGGTATTTCTGCTGGATGTAATCTTCCAGCACGCTGGCTTCGATACGCCACTGGCCGCGACCGCCCACCTGGATGGCAGGGATTTCCCCGGAGCGCACAAGGGCGCGCGCCTGGATCATGGAAACGGCCAGCTGTTCGGCCAGGTCCGAGAGGGTGAGGAAGCGTGCGGTCATGATCTAAGTATGGCAGAGCGGGCCAAAGTGCAACAAAGTTATCCACAATCAGCGCAACGCACTTGCGGCCAGCACGTGACCTTCGGCATAGTCTGGTCCATGACCTCTCGTCAAAAACGCGCCTCTCGCGTTGTTGCCATGCGTCCCTCGCTGCGCGATCCTCGTCTCGCCGTGGGCATTATCCTCGTCGCGGCGGCCGTGGCGCTCGGGATCTATCTTGTCAACGCCGTCGATCATCGTGTCGGAGTATGGGCTGCGACGTCGACACTGACGCCGGGCAGCGAGCTGCGCGGGAACGTCGAGCGGGCTGAGGTCCACGCCGATGTGGCGAGCCACTATCTCAGTGCGGAGGACGAGCCGCGGGGCAGCGTGACACGCACGGTCGGCAAGGGAGAGCTTATTGCGCGTTCGGCGACGAGCACGGACGAAGGCCAGGAAAAGACGCGCTCCGTCGTGATTCCGCTCGGAACGCAATTGCCGCAGCAAGCGAGCCGGGGCAGCGTCGTCGATGTCTGGTTCATTCCGCGGGCGACTCCCGGATCGGAGGGCTCCGAACCCGAGATCATTGCGGCGGGCGCGATCATCGAGCAGGTCCATACCGCCGGTGGGCTGGGGGTCAATAACCATGGCTCAATCGAAGTCTCGGTCCGCGAGGATAATGTGGCGGCGGTGCTGAAGGCGCTTGCTGGTAATGGCGTCATGTCCGTCGTGCCCCAGGGCGGGACGCTATGAGCGTTGGCGTCCTGATTGCCGTCACGGGCAAGCTCGAGCCGTTGCTCGTGCGGGCGCTGACCAATCACCGCGGCGAGGTGTCGGTGGTGCGGCGCTGCGGGGACGTCAGCGAGCTGCTCGCGGCGGCCGCGGCCGGTATCGGCGGCATTGGCGTGCTGGACGCCTCCGGCGGGGACGTGAGCGCGCAGGTCGTCGCCGATCTTGCCCGCCACGGGGTGCGCGCACTGCTGCTCGCACATCCCGACGACGTGGAACGCACGGCGGCGCTCGGGGCGGCGGCGACGCTGCCGCTTGATACGCCGCCCGCCGAGATTGCCGAGCGAATTGCCGAGCTCGCGCACCGCAGCGAGGAGCCGGAGCCGGCGGCGGATGCGGCGGAGATGCCGCCCCCGCCACCCTCGCCGACGCGGCGCCAGCTGCGAGCCGATGCGAAGATCGAACGCGAGGCGCGGATCATCGCCGTGTGGGGACCGCCCGGCTCGCATGGGCGCTCGAGTCTGGCAGCGGCGCTCGCCCACGCCCTCGTGCGTTACGGCCGAGTGCTGCTCATCGACGCTGACCTGGCGGCGCCCTCGCTCACGCCGCGGCTGGGGATCCTCGATGATGTGTCCGGGCTCGCGACTCTCTCGCGCCGCGCCAACCAGGGCCGGTTAGACGAGGAGGTGCTGGCCGGCGCCGTCATCGCCTCGCACGGCTTCGACCTCGTGACGGGCATCGGTCGGGCGGATCGCTGGCGTGATATCAGCACGGCGACGATCGAGCCGATCCTGGCGCTCGCGCGCGAGCACTACGACGCTATCGTCATCGACGTGGAATCGGTGCCGTGGCCGGTGGCCGATGGCTATGACCAGTTTGGCGCGCAACCGGGCGCGGTGCGCGAGGAGATCC
This sequence comes from Bowdeniella massiliensis, assembly GCF_023634005.1. Lineage (NCBI taxonomy): Bacteria > Bacillati > Actinomycetota > Actinomycetes > Actinomycetales > Actinomycetaceae > Bowdeniella > Bowdeniella massiliensis. Next base: position 121,157 of record NZ_JALIQR010000011.1, on the reverse strand, counting down.
TGGCCGCGGCCGATGATGTGCTGGTGGTGGCGCAGGCCGATACGGTCTCGATCGCGCGGCTGATCACGCACGTGCAGTCGCACCCGGTAACCGAGCGTGAGCACGTCGTCGTGACCGCGGTGCGAAACGCGGCCGCGGGCTCGGATGCCGCGCGCTCGGTCCTCGAAGTGCTCTCGCGGTTCACCTCAATTGAGCGAGCGACGCTCATTTCAGATGAGCGCAAGGCCCTGGATGCGGCCCTGTTGGCCGGTGCTCCGATCACACAGAGCGCGCCGCACTGCGCGATGTCGCTCGTTATCGGCGAGCTGGCGGCCGAGCTCATGGGCACGGCCGCGCCGGCGCGGCCTTCGGTGCTGAAGCGGCTCGCCGCAACGTTTTCTCGCTCAGCTGCTACCTGACCTGGCACGATAGAGCTATGCGCTGTTTCTTGCCGTTCACCCGCGCCGATCTGACGAACCCCGCCCCGAACGCTTTCAATGCCGGTGCCCGTGCGTGCGCGGATACCCGCGCATTGCAGCGTGAGGTGCCGGAGGCCGATGAGGAAGAGCGCGAGCTGATCGCCACGCTCGCGGCCGGGGACTATTCGGCACTTGCGTACCAAGAGCGGCCCGCGCGGCGCATCGTCGTCGCCGTTGATGCTCGGGTGCAGGAGCTGACGAACCCGGAGCTTGCCTGCGATGTCGAGCTTGCCGAGGCAATCACCTGGGGCGATGCCGTCGCGCTGCTCGTGGACGAGGCCGCGGCCGAGGAATGCGTCGCGGCGGCCGGAAGTGATCAAGCGGCCCTTGAGGGCCTGGAGGATTTCGACCTGCTGTGGTTTGACATCACCGAACGCGATGATGTCATTGCGCAGCTGGAAGGCTAACCGGCGTAGACCCGCAGCGTGGAGGTGGCGTCCTCCCGTTTCGTGACCTCGATGCGGTCCGCAATCTGCTGCTTCATCTCCTCGACGTGGCTGACCACACCGACGGCGCGGCCGCTCGCGTGGAGCTGATGGAGCACGCTCATCACCTGATCGAGGGTGCCGCTATCGAGCGAGCCGAAGCCTTCGTCGATAAACAGCGTGTTCATTTCGATGCCGCCGTGGGTGGCGCGCACGGTATCGGCGAGGCCGAGGGCGAGGGAGAGGGCGGTATAGAAGGTCTCGCCGCCGGACAGGGACGATAGGGACCGCGTCCTGCCGCGCGCCGCGTCGAAAACTGTGAGGGAAAGCCCGAGTTTTCGGTTGCGTCCCGATTCGCGTTCGTTACTGCGCTGCAGGTGATAGCGCCCATCGGAGATCTCGGCCAGGCGCTCATTGGTGACGTGCAAAACCGAGTCGAACATGTCCAGCACAACGAACGTGGAGAGCGTCAGCGAGCGGCCGTTGCGGCCGTCCGCGAGGTGGCCGAGGGCGATCTCATCGACGACGCCGGCGGCCTGGCGGTCGTATTCGGCTCGCGCGCGCCGCGCCGTGGTGTGGGCGGTCAGGACGGCGTCGCGCCACGAGGTGGCGACGGCGGCAAGAGCGCTGGTGCGCTCGTTGCGGGAATCGGCGGCACGTCGCAATTCCTCCACTTCGGTGAGGTCAACCTGGCCGTGCGCGAGAGCCGCATGATTGGCCGGATCACCAAGGACGGCTGCCACCGTCACGGCGGCCTCGCGGTGCGCCGAAATACTCGCGGCCAGTTCCGTGCGGCGCTCATCCGTCAGGGCCGCACGCTGGGCGGCGTCGTAGCTAGCAAAGTCCGATTCTTGCAGGTGGCGCTTCAGGTTGTTGCCAGCGCGGGTGATGCCGGCAAACATCTGGATGGCGCTCTGGATGATGGTGCGCGCGCGATCATTGTCCGTTCGCTTGGCCTGCAGTTCGGCGGCGAGTTCCTCAATGGAGTCGGCTCCGGCGAGCTTGTCGCCCAGCATCTCTTGTTCCTGTGCACGCTCCGCGCGAAGAGCCGTGAGGCGGTCCGCGCTGGCTGCGCGCCGCTCTGCCAGGTTGCGGCGTTCGGCCTCGAGCTCGACCCGACGGTGCTGCAGCGCGGAGATGGCATCCTTGCGTGCAGTTGCGCTGAGCTGGGCCTGTTCGGCGGCGGCGAGCGCTTCAGCGGCTTGCCGATACGCACTCTCGGCCTCGGCAAGCCCGCTCCCTCCGGCAGCGCTGCGTGCTTCGGCGTGTTGCTCGCTCGCTTCGCTCAGGCGCACCCGCTGCGCGGCAAGGGCCTCGGCCGACTGCTGCGCCTCGGCGATAGCGGCGCGCACATCGGCAGCGGTGACGTCAGTGTCGTGGGGCGATGCGGGATTGGGGTGTTCTAGGGCGCCACACACGGGACAGGGCGAACCGGGGCTGAGCTCGGCAGCAAGATCGCCTGCGGTGTGGCGGACGTGTGCGTCCTGCCGGGCTCGAGCGCGCTCGTTCGCTTGGTGGGCGGCGGCCTCACATTGCGCCACAGCCTCTCGCAGGCTCGCGATTTTCTTAAGGAGCGTCGCGGCTTTGTGCGCCGCCTGCACGATGGTCTGCTGGCGGCTCGCGTGTTCGCGCAGATCTTCCACATTGGCTGCGGCCGCCGTGAGTTCCGCGAGGTCACGTTCCTGTTCGGTGATAGCTGCCGTGGTGGCTTCGAGTTCGCTCGTCGCGGTCAGGTGACGTTCGCCATCGGTCTCATCGACCTTGGTGAGCTCGGCGAGCTCGTCGCCGAGAGCCTCGATGCGCCGAGCGTGTCCTTGAAGGGCAGCGAGCTCGCCTTGCGCGCGCTCGATGGAGCGTGCGATCAGTTCGAACGTGTTCTTGGCGCTCGACAGTTCGGCTTCGAAAGGGGAACGGTCCACGTCGATGATCTCGTCGACCGACGAGGGTAGACGAGAGGGCACGTCTGATGTGGCCAGCTCATCCAGGTTCGCGTTGAACTTGGCGATATCGGTCGTAAGCTCCGTGCTAGCGGCAATGATCGGGCGCGCGCGCATATCGGCTGCGACGGCCGCCTCTGCCTGGAGAATATCTGCCTCGGCGGCGTCAAGCTCGCGCCGGCGCAGCCTGGCAGTCTCGCAATCGTGTTGGCGGCGTGCGATGTCGCTTAGCCGGGACGCTTCGGCCAGCGTTTCGTCGTAGATGCTGCGGGTTTCGATGGCATCTAACCGGGCCGCCTCCGCGATCGATACGACAACCTGGATTCGTTCGTCGAGGACCGCATCGAGCTCGGTATTGCCCAAGAGTTCAGAATCGGGGATGCTCGCGTCCGCGTCGGTGACAGGCTGCGGGGGAGTGAACCGGGAGCGGGTGATGGCCTCAGGAACTTCTTCCAAGGTGTTCGTGACGGCGAGCAGTTCGACGGCGGCGTTGCGGGCGGCGCGCTCGACGAGTTTTTCTGCTTTACTTGCCCGCTCCTTCAGTGCATCTTGGAGATCCTGGTAGAGCTTGGCGCCGAGAATATCGCGCAGGATCTCGGTGCGGACTTCGGGCTTTGCGGTAAGGAATCGCGAGAATTGGCCCTGGGGTAGCACCATCGTTTGGGTGAACTGCTCGCGCGTGAGACCGATGATTTCTCCGAGTTTGGTGCCGGCTTCTACAACCTGGTGGGCGATGACCTCGCCAGCGTCGGGGTTGCCAATATCGTCGGGTCCGCTCAGGCGCAGCAGGAGGCAGGTCCCATTGCGGGTCGTCGTGCCGGTGCCGCGGAGTTTAGGTGCCGTGTGCTCAGGAGTGCGCCGGACGCGATAGATCCCGGAGTCATTGGAAAAGGTCAGTTCGACCCATGGCGTTGTGTTCGGAGCCGCAAGGCTGTGGAGTCGTTCCTTGGTGGCATTGTCGGCGCCGCTGCCCGACGCGCCGTACAGACCGAAGACGATCGCGTCAATGAGCGTCGATTTTCCGGACCCCGTCGGACCCGAGAGTAAGAAGAGTCCGGAGGTGGCTAGCTCATCGAAATCGATGGTGTGGTGATCAGGGAACGGCCCGATGGCTTCGAACTCGAGGCGGTGCAGTCTCATCGCGCGCGCTCCTTTGCCAGGAGGCCTTCATAGGTGTCTTGGAGGACTGTGCGTTGCGGTGCGGTCATGTCCTCGCCCGTGACATGGGAAACGAAGGTCTCGACGACGGTGAGGGGGTCGGCGAGCTGGCGCGCCGTGACCGTGATGGATTCGCGGATCACCTCGGTAGGTTCGTGTGTGAGCGCGAGCAGGTGAGGGAAATGGTCTTTGAGTTGTGTGAACGCCTCGCGCGGCCGGACCGTATCGGTGAGGATCGCCTTGACGCGGGTCCTGTCAGATATATCCGTCCGGCCCAGTAGCTCGGCCAGGGTGCCACGCACGACGGCAAGGGGATGGCGCACGGGCGCCGAAATCTCTTCCAGGCAGACTCCTTTGGGCGTGATGTCCACGAGCGTGGACGACTTCACGTCGTTGGCTTCGGAGAACGAAAATGCGAGGGGTGAGCCCGAGTAGCGGGTGCGGCTGGCGGCCGAAATATCTTGTGGGCGGTGCAGGTGGCCGAGCGCGACGTAGTCGGCATGAAGCGGCGCAAAAACGCCGGCGGGAATGCGGTCGACGCCACCGACTTGAATGTCCCGTTCGGACTCGCTGGGCTCACCGCCAGCAATGAAGGCATGCGCCGCCACGACGAGGGTAGCCCCCGCGTTGCGCGCAGCGACGGCGGTCGGCTCGAGTTCGCGAACCACTGCGCTCATCACGGCTTCGTGGCTACGGGCGGGCAGCTGGCCATCGGGCAATGCGAACGCGCGGCGTGCGGCATCGACGTCGAGGTAGGGGATCGCGAGGAAGCAGGCCGGTCCCGATGCGCTCGGGATCGTCACGGGCTGCAGCGCAGAGCGCGGCGAGGTGCGCAGGTGGAGGCGCTCGTTCGTCAGGCCCTCAAGGAAACCGAGCCGCTGCGCAGAATCGTGGTTCCCGGCCGTCAGGATGACGTGCGTGAGTTCGGTCAGCCGACGCAGCGTGGCGTGCAGCAGCTTGACCGAGTCGACCGGCGGGAACGCGCGGTCATACACATCGCCCGAGACGAGCACCGCGTCCACGCTTTCGCTGCGCACCAGATCGATGAGGTGATCAAGATAGGCAGCGTGATCCTCGCTCAGATCACTCTGGTGCAAGGTGCGACCCAGATGCCAGTCAGCGGTGTGTAAGAGCCTCATGCCTCAAGGGTAGGAGATGCTGCCGACACGCTAGGAAGCGTGCGGATCGGAGGCGTTGGCAAGCAGGGAGCGGACCTCTTCGTGTAGGCGCCCGTTGGTCGCGACGGCGTTGCCTCCGAAGGGGCCTGGCTCGCCGTCGAGCGAGGTGAAGGTGCCGCCGGCCTCGGTCACGATCGGGACGAGTGCCGCCATGTCGTACAGGGCGAGTTCGGGCTCGCATGCGATATCGACGGCACCCTCGGCGACGAGCATGTAGGACCAGAAATCGCCGTATGCGCGGGTCCGCCAACACGATTCACTCAGCGTCAAAAACGAGCGAAGCCTGCCCTGTTCCGCCCAGCCGTGCAGCGAGGAGTAGGACAGCGAAGCATCGGAAAGCGCGCCAACGTCGGAGACATGGATTTGGCGAGCCTGGCTCATTGAGCGGCCCGTGAACGCGCCGTGGCCCTTCGCTGCCCACCAGCGGCGCTGGAGCTCGGGGGCCGAGACAACCCCGACGACCATCTCCCCTTCGATCGCTAACCCGATGAGGGTGGCCCACACGGGAACGCCGCGCACGAAGTTATTCGTGCCATCGATCGGGTCGATGAACCACTGGCGGGCCGACGTCCCCGTCGTGCCAAACTCCTCGCCCACGATCGAATCGCCCGGGCGAACCCGACGCAGCTGCTCGCGAATGATCTTCTCGGCCGTGCGATCCGCCTCGGTCACGAGCGTGAAGTCCGGCTTGGTCTCGACGGCAAAATCATGCGCCTTGAACTGCGCGGACGTGTAGTTGTCCACCTGCGCGGCAAGATAGTGGGCGAGGCGGAGATCATCAACGTAGCTGGTGGCCATGGTCCTTAGGCTACCGTTCGCACCTGTAACAGCAGTCGTCTTCCGTAGAGGTTCGCGCAGGTCTTCGTGATGCCTCATGTCACGAGCTCCGGATGAGTTCGTCGTTGCCTCAGGTACCGATCTTCGGGGTGGTGGGGACGTTGCCTCAGGTATTTCCTTTGGTTACCCGGTGAGCTTGCTGGCTCGAGTTGGCTCGTTGTGGCGGTTTCGGCCTTTGGCCTGGGAGAGGTCTTGGAGGCATGCGGGGAGGTCTACGATCTTGCGTTGCAGCACGCCCAGATGCAGTCGCTTGTAGCGGGCGTTGATCGTGATCACGGGCCGTTTGCGGATCGCGGGGTGAGCCCTGCACGCTGGTGCGGGATGGTGGCCTGGGTTACTTCTCGCGGACCTTGGCTCCGTCGCGATGCTTGGAGGCGAACTTGAGACTGGGGAGGAAGTAGTTCGCGAAGGCATCATTGGCGTCCCAGATCTGGTTGAGCACTTACAGCTCGCCGGCGTGTCGTAGCGGTAGTAGCCGACCAGCTCGCGTACCCGAGCCCAGTACGTCTGCTAAAGGTAGCAGCCATCGTTCTTCTTCCCCGACCGCCCGCGGGTGTACGTGATCTCGCACTGCTCACAGTAGGTCAGCAGGAGGTGGTTGATGAACTCGGAACCGTTGTCCGAATCGATGCCGCGGATTGGGAAGGGGACATCGCCGCGGTCTGGTCGATCGCCTCGATCACCCAGACCCTGGCTCGGTTGGGCATTGACCGGTTGACCGACCAACGTGTTGCGATATCGGTCGTGGTCAGGGTGTAACAGTACTCCTCGGCCGCCACGCCGTCGTCCTGGCCGACCTGGTCGATCTTGATGAACCCTGGCTCCTCCTCGTACCAGTCGGCGAAAGTGCGCATCGGGATCTGGTGCTTGGGCAAGAGAACCGGGCTTGGTGCGCGAGCGTCCTCCGAGCAGCTCGGCTTGCTCATCGGTGACCTGGATCTCGACCTCGGTGCGCAGCAGCGGCACCAGCACCGGCATGAAGGGGGCCGTGAACTTCCCCGCATGGGCGTGCAACAGCACCCAGCACCGGATCAGGGTCGGCAGCACATCATCGCTGTAGACGCGCGGCCCTCGACCTCGCCGATTACCAGCGGTCCGCAATGCGCGAGGGTGTCGACCTCGAAGAACCCCGGCTCGGCCTCGATTTCGTCACTGGCCTTGCGTACCGTGATCGAGTTGCGCAGCAGTTGACCAGGTTTCGTGGCGGACTTGTCCCGGATCAGATCCTTCACGTGCGCTGGGGCCTGATACTGGTCGATCGTGGCCGCCGACATCGCTAACAATTCTGCTTTGACTTGCAGGCTGTAGCGATCCTGGGACCATACCAGTTTGCTTTCAGCTTCCATCGCCTCGATCCAATCCTCCATGGACGGGGTAAGGTAATGCCCGCAGCTGCCGCCCGAGGACGACCACACCCTGGGCGCAACCAGTCTCGCGTCATAGGAGTACCGAAACCGCCTTGGTCTTGCGTCGATCAATTACCGCGACCGTCGCGACCGCGCGCCTCGGGACCTGGTTCAACTGGCCCACCAACTGCTGTCGCGTATGGTCCCGGTTCCAGCCCGTGACCTCCACCACCTGATCCAGGATCTGGGACTTGCCCTTCTTCGGCGCCGCCGCGTAGGCCTTCGCATACTTGTTCGTGATCTCATACCTGGCAGACAACACCAGTTTCTTCGCACCCACACCTCATCGTGACCGACTCACCGTTCGCGGGGGAAACCATGTGAGGTATGGCCCTCTCGTACGCGGGGACTATATGTGAGTGTCGCCAAGAGGGTTGTGCAAGTCACTTTTGATGGTATAAACTATGCCTAGAGTCTACGAGGGGGTAGGTCATGGGGGTGCAATCAGTTAAACGTCTAGTCTTAACAGCGGTCACGGTCTCCTGCGTCGTATTGACTACGGTAGGTGCGAAGGCTGCTGATCTTCAGCGCAGCAATGCAGCTATCGTTGACGATGCAACTTCAGCTTCTCAATTTAGCGGAGAACCTGTTGAAGATCTGGTGGCGGAGACTTCCTTCCAGGAATCAGTCAATCAGATTCTCGATCCTATTATTGATCGTTTTGAGCACATCTATGCAGGAGCGGGGTTCGATACTGCGAACTCTGCTTATCTAGCCGTCATAGGTTCGGCGCCTGAAGATTTGAGGATGTCACTGAAGGATTATCCTGAGATCGATCTCATTGAAAACGCTGCAATGACAGAAGCTGATGCTGATGTCTTGATGCAAGAGGTCTCTGATCTTGTAGTGCGTGATATGGCGACTGCCCCCGGTTCGATCGTGTCTGTTGATCCAATCGAGGGCACGACTGAGATTAGTACGCCACGCGATCTATCGCGGGCGACGAAAGAGAACGTGGTCCAGGCCCTCGGTGCAGCGCCAAAGGACCGCAGCGCGTCAGATTCGACTGTTCTATCGCCTCGCGTTTCGTTCGCTGTTGACTCGGATTTGGGGGCGAGAGCTGACTCAGTGGCCGGTGGCGAGAAACTCACACCTCTTCACAGTACTGCTACCACATGTACTGCAGGCTTTCCTGCGAGAGCGGGTAATCAGCGAGGATTGCTCACGGCTGGACATTGTCCCGATATGTTGAGCGTTGACGGCGGTAACAAGCTTTTTCGCGCAACCCACCAGCACACTGGTAGCCGAGGAGATAGCCAGTGGCATTCGAGTAAGGTCCCCGTACTGGGGAAGTTTCGCTATCAGTGGGGAGAGTTTCGACCGGTTTGGGCGCATCCTCGTATTAAGTCGGGGCTGAGGGTCTGTAGGTTTGGCTCCGTCTCTGGCAATGGTACGGGCTGTACTACCGTATTCAAGGTCTCCGTCTGCATCGATTACGACAATCTTGGACGATATTGCAAGCTGGCGACCACTGATAGGTGGACAGGCTCGAAGGGTGGCGATAGCGGCGGCCCTTGGTACTGGGGGAACAATGCTTATGGGATCCATAGCGGGTCGGGACACTATCAGGGTAGGTATCGCAACTTTTTCTTTCCATCAAACCGAGCACTAGCATTGAGTGGTTTACAAGCAATTTATGGCCGATAACATGAAACAGTTTGGTTGTTTCGTTTTAATCTCGACACTCCTTATTGCCGGGTGCGGTGCGAAAGACGCGACACATTGGCACACCAGCACTGACCTGCATTACTTGACGTACGGTGCGTCGGACATAGACAGCCAGCTCGACTCAGCGTGGTCAGGGAAGCTGGTGCGTGTCGGAGATTGCGTGGGGGTGGAGAGAGACGGCCGGTATCTCATTCAGATTCCAGACAGTTACGAGCTTGTGGCGAACGAAAGTGGCCAGTTCGCTCTTCGACATGGCACGGATGTCTACCCCTTCGATCGCGAATACACGGGTGGGGGAGTGACGCGCGAGAGCCTTGACATGGTTGCAGGACGCGCGGAGCTGCAAAAGTGCGCAGCTGAGCATGCAGTCACAGGCATCGTGATGATCTACACCGTCGAAAAGTAGCCGCTAGCGTTCGTAATCCGGCAGTACAGCTTCGCGAGCAGCAAGCAGCCGCCGATAGGACTCGACACGAGCCGCAGCCCGGGGCGATGTCTGCGCGTAATCGGTCAGGGCGCACTCCAGCGAATCGGCGCGGTGCTCGCAGCCCCGCGGACACTCGGCGGCGATGCGAGACAGGTCGTCAAAACCACGCAGCAGGTCATCAGGCTCGACATGCGCCAAACCGAAGGAGCGCACGCCCGGTGTGTCGATAATCCACGTGCCGTCCTCGCTCACGAACGCGATAGCCGAGGTCGAGGTGTGACGGCCGCGGCCGGTGACGACGTTGACGTCGCCCGTCTTTCGCGCGGCATCGGGCACCAGCTCGTTGACGAGCGTCGATTTGCCGACGCCCGAGTGGCCGATCAGGACCGTGCGACTGCCGCCGAGCAGCTCCCGCAATTCGGCCATCCCCGTCGCGTTGCCGCTCGTGTCGATAGAGGTTGTGACGATCTCGAGATCCAGCGGCTCGTACAGGCGCCGCATCTCAGCATCGGAGGTGAGGTCGGACTTCGTCAGGCACAGGATGGGCCTCAGTCCGCCGTCATATGCCGCGACGAGGCAGCGGTCGATCATGCCAGGGCGCGGCGGCGGATCGGCAAGCGCGGTCACGATAAGGAGCTGATCAGCGTTAGCCACAATGACGCGCTGCTGCCCGCTTGATTCGCCGTCTTCGGCGCTGCGAGCCAACTCGGTTTCGCGCGGATCGACCTCCACAATTCGCGCGAGAGTGTCCTTCTTGCCGGATAGGTCAGAGGTCAACGCCACCCGGTCGCCGATGACGACCGAGGGGATTTCTCGCGCTTTGACCGCGACGAGCGCCACACCGTCATCACTGAGGACACCGTAGCGGCCGCGATCGACCGAGGTGACGGAACCGCGGGGCGCATCAGAGTAGTCGGGCCGGCGCTTGGTGCGCGGACGAGACCCACGGCCGGGACGAACCCGGACCCGTGGGTCATCGGTACCTATATCGCGTCGGCGTGCCACTTACGACCTAGTCGTCGTCGCGGTAGCGCGCCTTCAGCTTCTGCTTGGTGTCCTTCAGGTCGGCGCGGTGCTCCAGGTAGTTGTCCCAGCGCCAGCCCAGCGACGGTTTTCCGGCGCGATCATTGGCGGCGTAGAGCAGGCCACCCGCAAGGGCGCCACCCTTGAGCAGATTTGCGGTGAATTCCTTGCGCTGGTCAGCGGACTTCGCCTGCCACAGCGGATTGGAGGTCACGACGAGCGGCAGGTTGATGGCCGCGAGCGTGAGTGCCGCGGTGCGCGGCTTACGGCCGGTGGCCAGGCACAGGCCCGCAACAGCCGAGACACCACCAAGGACACGGGCGAGCATTTCCGTGTCGGAGGACAGCGCCGGCGGCAGACCGAGCTGGGTCAGGGGCTTTTCGAGCGTCGCGAAGCGCTCAGCGTGTTTCTTCGGATTGCGCACGGCATCGATGCCTTCAGCGATGAAGGGGGCCGCGAGCAGCGGGCGGGCGAGCAGCTTGATGATCATGCCTTCTAGTCTGCCACGCCCACTTAGCCGATGCGCGATAACTCCCGTGGAATATTCGCCCTAGTATCGGGCGTTGACCCTTCTATGACCCTCACCTCCAAGCCTGCACGCGCCGCGATCGAGCTCGCGGTTGCCTGGCTACGGCTAGGCTTGATGGTGATGACTACTTATTCCGACGACGAAGATTTCGACGTCGACTCCGATGGCGCGCCCGTGCGCGTCGATGCCGGCGAAACCCCGGAAGAACGTCTCGCACGTTTTGAATCCGATGCCATCCCGCACCTCGACCGCCTCTACGGCGCTGCCGTGCGGATGACGCGCAATCCGGCCGACGCGGAAGATCTCGTCCAAGACACCTTCGCGCGCGCCTATGACAAGTTCGACCAGTACAAACCCGGCACGAACCTGAAGGCCTGGCTGTACCGGATCATGACGAACCTGTACATCAACTCCTATCGCAAAGCCCAGCGGCAGCCGATCCAGGCAGACTCCGACGGCGTTGAGGACTGGCAGCTCCACCGAGCCTCGTTGCACGATCCGGTGGGTCTGCGCTCGGCCGAGGCCGAAGCGCTGGATCGCATTCCCGACAAGAGCGTGCAAGCGGCGCTGATGGCGCTGCCCGAGGACCGCCGTCTCGCGGTCTACCTGGCCGACGTCGAAGGATTTGCGTACAAAGAAATCGCCGAGATCATGGGCACCCCCGTCGGCACAGTCATGTCCCGGCTGCATCGTGGCCGCGCCCAGCTGCGGGAGTCGCTGGCTGATCGCGCCAGGGAATATGGAATTGAGGTGGACTAGGCATGAGTGATGATGATTGCCACTGCGAAGAAGTGCGGCGCAGGTTTTACGAGCTCCTCGATGCAGAACTCGATGATGACCTGTGTGCGCGCCTGCAACGTCACGTTGAAGAGTGCCCCGAATGCCACGAAATTGCCGATGTCGAGGCACACATCCGGCGGGCTCTGAAACGGGCATGCACGGAGCGCGCTCCGGAACAGCTACGAGCGCGCGTTATGAGGATCACCGTGCAACGCACCACGTATTACAGCTGAGTGCGGAAGTTGTGGGAGAATAGGCCAGTTGCCAATATCCAGGAGGAACCATGAGCAAGCGTGGCCGCAAGCGCAAGGATCGTCGTAAGAACAAGGCGAACCACGGCAAGCGCCCCAATAGCTAAGTGCGGGCTAGCCAACGAAAAGGACCCACATGGGTCCTTTTTTGTTGCCGATTCGAGGGCGCCTTCTGGGCGCACGGGGGTGGGCCTTAGCTGGTTGATCAGTTGGTCGGTAGAGCGACAGGGCGAGGTTATTCGGAATATCCAAGGAGCACGGGGGTGTGCTCCAGATCATTTGACGCGGGTGTATGCAATCGGTATTGTGATCTAGCACATCATTCAAAGGAGATGGAGCAATGAAGTTTCGCAAGGTCAAGGCAGTCTTTGCTGGGCTGGTCGTTTTTGGAGTAGCCGTTGCGCCAATTGCTGCTCAATCAGCGACCTATAGCGGTCGAGCAACTTGACCTCCACTGGTAGTGGGTGGGGTCAGCGCCGAAGGGTATAACAGCACTCCCAGCATCTTCATGCAAGTTACTGTCGGTAACTCGGTCAAAAACGGCACGGGCCATGCATTCTTGAAGGTGCAGACAAACAGTCGGACTGCAAATTGGTCTGTGACGGGAGACGCCGTGCGATCTGGAACAGGATACTGCGAGCCACGCTAGAATTCTGCTGTCCGAGGTCTTCGCTCCTAGTGGTTTGCCGGAAATGGTTGTGAGGATGTCACGTCGAACGAGAATGAGAATCGTGGGGCTCGTTGCAGCCTGTTGTGTCGTGACGGTTGCGGCTTGCTCGGGAGATGCGAGCCCCGAGCGCACAACCGACACCGCGAGTAGTACATCTGATGGAGTACGTGACGTTTCTCGGTGGCAGCCTTCCGTATCGTATTCTGCCCGGGACGTCACCGCTGACGAGCAGGATCAATCTCGCCAATCTCAGGTGAACAATGTTCTGACGGCTGGCGGTCTTGAACCAGATTCGTTCGCTATGCCTGATCTTGTGCGTTGGGTCCATCCTGATGAGAGCGCCAAGATTTGGGCTCAGTGTGTGACGGATAAGGGCTTTCCGAGCCATGAGGAAGCAGGACTCGTCGTAAGCGGTAAGGGATTTGGCGATGACAGCGGAGTGCCGGAAGACCAACGCGCGTCTTATCAGAGGGCTGTTGCTGAGTGCGTTGGCTCCTATCCAATTGAGGCTTGGTACCAGCGCCCGTGGGAGGCCGATCAGTATCGTATTCAATATCAGTACCTGACCGAGTTCTATCTGGACTGCGTGGCCAGCTACGGCGTGAGCGTCAACCGCGAAAGCATTCCGACGGAAGATCGTTATGTCTCCGAAGAGGGCAATTATGAGGCTCTCGGGTGGGACCCGTATTCGTGGATGCGGGACCCCGCAAATTCCGCGCTGGCGAGCGCGAGCTCAGAGGAAGGCTTGGAGCTGGCTGAGAACTGCCGCCAGATCGCCCCCAATACGCTGCTGTATGGGCGCTAGATCATGAATCGAGTTACGCGCATTGCGCTTTCGGTCCTGGGTATTGGTGTCGTGCTTGCCGCGGTGTTCTGGGCGGGAACCGTCGTTGCAAATCGAGCACCGACGAGTGAATCCGATCTGAATCAATCACCAGTGGATGTAGAAGTCATCGAGCAGCGGATTGGCAAGAGCTTTTCCTACTCAACGACCATCAATCGAGCGAGTTTGGCCCTTGCCGCTAATCTCCGGCCCGGAGTTCTGACAGCTATGGGGGATGCGACTGACGGGAGTTTTTCCACGGGAGACAAGCTCTACGCCATCGACGGGAACTGGACTATTCTCGCTGAAGGCGATACCCCGTTCTATCGATCTCTGGGCCCGGGTGATCGCGGCGCCGATGTCTCGCAAGTTCAACGCATGCTGATAGCGAAAGGTCACCTCTCAGGGGAGGCAGACGGACAGTACGGCCCCCGGACTGCTGCCGCATCAACGAGGTTCCAAAAGGCCGAAGGGCTTCCAGTGACGGGTTCGTGGGAGCGTGGAAGTCTCGTTGCCGCGCCTTCTCTCCCATCCGCGCTGCTCCCCAATGCCGAGACTGCAGTGATCGGTTCGCTTGTGTCTGAGGGTGCCGGGATATTTCTTCGACCTGCTGCTGACCCAAGCTTTGTCATGACACTCTCGCCAAGCCAGGCCGCTGCTATCCCGCAAGACGCTGATATCACCGTACGTTACGGCGAATACGCGTGGGATGCCGCCATCGCGGACGTTACGCAAGACAACCAGTCTGGCGCTTCCAAGTTGAAGCTCACAGCCCCCGACGGCTCGGTCGTGTGTGGCAGCGAGTGCGGAGTCCTGCCGCTGCAAGAAACGACGACCGTTGAGAGTACCGTCCTCATTACTCCGGAAACCCAGGGGCCAGCGGTACCGCTCGCAGCTCTTTCGATCCAGCCTGATGGATCCGCTACCGTGACGCGCATTGGGACGAACGGTGAGGAGCAGCTGTCCGTGAGAGTACTAGCATCCGGACAGGGCGTTGCCATCGTCGATGGTTTGAACATCGGGGATACCGTGCGGTTGTTAGACCCAGCGCGGGAAGCTGAATAAAATGCTGACGGTCACCGACCTAGCGTTTTCCTATACGCGGAATACTCCGGAACTTTATGGGGGCCTCAGTCATAGTTTCCCAGCCGGACAATTCACTGCACTCACGGGTGAATCCGGCAGCGGTAAATCGACTCTGCTTTACCTACTTGGACTGCTCCTTACTCCCCAACGCGGTACGGTCATTCTCGATGGGATAGATGCTGCGGGCCTCCCTGACGCCGAGCGTGCCAAGATCCGCAGTGCGAAAATTGGTTTCATTTTTCAGGATTCCGAACTCGATGCCCATCGCCCCATTGTGGAGTCCGTGATGGAGCCGAGCCTGTATGCGGGCCACTCCCGCCAAGCGGCTCGTTCCCGTGCATATGAGCTTCTCGAGCAGTTTGGTCTGGCGGATCAGGCGAATTCCATTCCGACGAGAATATCCGGTGGTCAGGCCCAACGTGCCGCGACGGCTCGAGCGCTGATGAACGACCCGCTAGTGGTCCTCGGTGACGAACCAACCGGCAACCTCGACCAGATGAACTCCGACCGTGTGCTTTCGGCGTTGCGTCGCGCTGCTCGTGATGGGTGCGTTGTCGTTGTTGCAACTCACGATCCCCGCGTGGTCGAAGTCGCAGATTGCGAGTTGCGATTGTGAAACCAGGTGTACTTCTAGGCGATTCGTGGCGGGCGGCACTGGCTCAACGTACTTCGACTATTTCGACGTTTCTAGTCGTCATGGCAACGGTGATTGCAGCCCTGCTCACTGCTGGCCAGAATGCGGCGAGCGCGGAACAGTTACGGCATCATATCGACTCAACAGGTGCCCGAATTCTCACCGTGACCGACCGAAGCGATGATCAGTGGATCACTGCCGAGAAGATTGAGCACCTGGGTGCAGTCAGCGGAGTGGAACGCGCGGTGGGGTTCTCTCCGGTGCGAGATGTCCGTGCCTTGCCGCTCGAAGGCGCGGCGCCCGTTTCAGCCCGCGAAGTGAGCGACATTTCCGCTGTCGCCAGGGTAGTTGTTGGAAAGCTACCACCATCGGGGACCGGCGTTGTTGTAGGAGCCGAGACGACGGCGGCGCTTCATTTCTCGGCACCAGTCGGCTACGTAGAGTCTGAGGCGGGGGAGGGTTTCCCGCTCGCAGGCGAGGTTGCAGCGCGCTCAGGTTTTGAGGACCTTACTGGAACGATCCTTACCGTAGCGACGCCTGCGACACACTACCGAGAGGTACGCGTCATTGTCACGGACCTCGCAGTCATCGAGACTGTAACATCGGCGCTTTACGCCATTATTGGAACGAGCGATGGAGCGATAGTTACGATCGATAATCCCTCCGGTGTTGCCGCTGCATCACAGTTGTTTTCAGCGCAATATGCAAGGTACGGGGCCGCAGTTCTGCTCGGCATTCTCACGGCAGGAGCAATTTTCACCGCTATTATCTCGATGACTAATGTCATTGCGAATCGGCGAGATTTAGGGCGTCGACGAGCCCTCGGGTCCACCCGAGCGCAGCTCGCACTCTTCACCGTGGGGCAGGCAGCGTTGCCTGCGATCGGCGGAGCTTTTCTTGGTGCTGTCGCTGGTCTGGCGATTGCTGCCACGTGGCTGGAGCCCGTTCCGCTGCGCTCAGCGTTAGCAATCTGGATTCTGGTCGTTGTCACTGCGGTGGCGGCTCCCGTGATCCCGGCGATCTGGGCATCGAGACGTGATCCGGTCGCGGTTTTGCGTACTCCATAGCTACGGCGAAGGGGCCGGGATTGCTCCCGGCCCCTTCTCGCTCAATCGCTAAGAGATTGGCGTTGCGTCAAGCTTCCAGACATCGCGTGAGTAGTCGGCGATGGTCCGGTCGGAGGAGAAGCGTCCGGAGTTGGTGATATTGATCCAGCACATCCGCGCCCAGGCGAGCTGGTCGCGGTAATCCTCGGCCATCTGGTCGCGTGCCGTGCGGTAGGCATCGAAGTCGCCCAGGACGTAGTACAGATCGGCCGGCTCGTAACCGGGCGATTCCAACAGGGAACGAATCAGGTCATGGAACATTCCGGTGTTGCCATCATCGAGCGTCCCATCGGTCAGAGCGTCAAGCGTCCGCTTGAGGCCGGGGACGGTTTCGTAGAGGTAGCGCGGGTCGTAGTTTTCTCGAAGTGCAGGTAGCTCTTCGACCTTTGCTCCGAAGATGTAGGCATTGTCGTGCCCGACCGCTTCGACGATCTCGACGTTCGCACCATCGAGCGTGCCAAGGGTCAGGGCACCGTTCATCATGAACTTCATGTTGCCCGTACCGGAAGCTTCCTTACCGGCCGTGGAGATCTGCTCGGAGATGTCGGCGGCGGGGATGATGTGCTCGGCGGGGGAGACGTTGTAGTTCTCCACGAAGACGACCTTGAGCTTGTCGCCCACTTCGTCATCGTTGTTGACCAGGCGCGCAATCTCATTAATGAGCTTGATGATCGCCTTGGCCCGAACGTAGCCCGGCGCGGCCTTCGCACCAAAGATCGCGACCCGCGGAGTCAGATCCCAATCCGGGTTGTCCTTAATCCGGAAGTACAGGTCGAGCAGGTACAGCGCATTCATCAGCTGCCGCTTGTACTCGTGCAGCCGCTTGATCTGAACGTCGAAGATCGCGTCCGGCGAGATTTCGATGCCCTCGCGGTCCTTAATCCACGCCGCGAAGTCGACCTTGTTCGCATGTTTGATCTCGAGCAGCTCTTGCATGACCGAGTCGTCGCTGACGTAGGACTCGATGGTCTTAAGCTGGTCAAGGTCCGTTACCCAGGCATCGGAGCCCACCAGGCGCGTGAGGAGTTTGGCCAGGCGCGGGTTGCACTGTTGCAGCCAGCGGCGCGGGGTCACGCCATTGGTTTTGTTGTTGAACTTCTCGGGCCAGATCTCGTACCAGTCATGCAGCGTGTCATGCTTGATGATCTCGGTGTGCAGTGCCGCGACACCGTTAATGGAGTAGGCGGCGTAGCAGGCGATCCAGGCCATGTGGATTCGGCCCGACTGGATCGGCGCCATGTAGTCGATCTTGCCCTGGTCGAAACCTTCCTCCGCGAGTTCGAGGCGGAAGCGGCGATCGATTTCCTTAATGATTTCCAGGACGCGGTAGAAGATCTTGTCAAAGATCGAGTACTCCCAGGTCTCAAGGGCCTCAGCAAGGACGGTGTGGTTGGTGTAGGCGAACGTGTTGGTCACGACGTTCCAGGCATCTTCCCAGCTCAGGTCATGCTCATCGAGCAGGATCCGCATGAGCTCGGGGATGGCGAGGACCGGGTGGGTGTCGTTGAGCTGGATCGAGTTGTAGGTGGCGAACTCGGTGAGGTCCTCACCATGGTGGGCGATGAAGGTATCGACCATCGACTGCAGCGAGGCCGAGACGAAGAAGTACTGCTGGCGTACCCGCAGCACCTTGCCCTCATAGGTGGTGTCGTTGGGGTACAAGACGCGGCACAGGTCATTGACGCGCTCGCGCTCGACGATCGCGTCGGTGAAGCGCTGGGAGTTGAAGGCGTCGTAGTCGAACTCTTCCATCGGTTCGGACTTCCACAGCCGCAGCGTGCCGACATTGTCCGTGCCGTAGCCAGTGATTGGCATGTCGTAGGGGATCGCGCGCACGGTCAGGTCATCGAACTTTACGATGCGCTGTTGTTCTTCGCGGCGAATGACGAAGGGGTAACCCTCTTCCATCCACGGGTCGGGGTGCTCGCTCTGGAAGCCGTTGGAAAACGACTGCTTGAACAGGCCGTAGCGGTAGAGAATTCCGTAGCCGGTTACGGGCAGGTCCTGGGTGGCGCAGGAGTCGAGGAAGCAGGCTGCGAGGCGGCCGAGACCGCCGTTTCCGAGGGCAGCGTCGTGCTCAGATTCGAGAACATCGGTGAGGTTCTTGCCGAAGGCGGACACAGCCTTCTTGGCCTCGTCGACCATGCCGAGGTTGGTGAGGTTATTCAGCATGGCGCGGCCCATGAGGAACTCAGCGGAGAGGTAATGCTGCTGGCGGCCGGCGGCATAGGCCTGGGTGGTCTTTTCCCAGCGGTCGGCGATCTGCTCGATCACGGCGGCGGATAGGCCCGTCCAAAACTCGTAGTCGGTGGAGTTTTCGGGCGTGCGGCCGGCGACGGTGCGCACCTGGGCGCCGAGTCGTTCGGTCAGGTTTGTCATCGGATGGCTCCTTTAATGGATACACACGTTCGGGCCAGCACCGGCCGGCCCGACTGATGCCAGCCTATCGGGTTAGGGACGTATCGCGCGGATGACCGCCGACGAAGGTGAGCGCCTTCACCTCGGCTCGGAGGTGAGGTCTGCCAGGAGAGCGGCGGTAAGGGTAAAAACGCCCTGGTAGAACATCGTCGCGCTACGCAAGGCGAGCTGCTCGCAGGCGGTAATCGCCCACGTCCCGAGGTAGGCGTGCGTCCACGCGCGTGCGTGGTCTTCCTTGCCGGCGCGTGCGGCCGCTGCGATCGCGGCCAGAATGACGCCAAGGTGATCGGCCGGCAGGTCGCTCTCGATGAGCGCGCCATCGGAGGCAAAGGCCTCTAACACGTCATGCGGATTCACATCGCGGTGCTGGCGGGCGAGCGGTTGGGCGTTGAGTTTAACGTCGGGGGCAAGCTGGCGGTGGTAGTCCGCACAGATCTTGGCGCCGGACTCACGCGCGAGGGCGGATTCGACGACGAGGTCGGCGCCGCGCTGGAAGACGGCGCCGCTCAGCGGCCAGCGCGAGGTGACGTCGGGATTACGAAGGTAGGCGATCTGATTGTCGCGGGGCTCGGCGATAAACATCGCCGCGAGTGCCGCGAGCGGCCGGGCGAGGTCCGCGATCGAGTGCGTCACCGGAGTGAGTGACATGCGGCCTCCTTGCGATGGAAAACGATCTGGCTTCCATCGTGTCTCGCAGCCGGCCCGTTTTAGCGGGACTGAAGGCCCAGGAGCTAGAGACGCGGAGAAATCCAGGACTCCCAGCCCTGGTTCAGAACCAGCCAAGCAAGCAGGCCGTAGCCGATTTGCCCCGGGTGCTTCCCGTCGAACTGTGCGATGTCGGCGTGCCACTGCTCGTGCGCCGAAAGCGGCGCGTAGGTATGAACATAGGGCACGGATCGGCGCTGACACACGTCAGCGTAGGCGGCGGAAAGCTCGGCGATGTCTCCCGGCGCAGTCAGCGGCGGCGGCCCCACCACGAACGCGGGGATGCGAGATTCGGTGGCGCCATCAAGAATGTTCGCGAGGTTTAACCGGGAACGGGCGGCCGAAAGGCCGGAGCGAACGTCGCCGATGCCGAGACCGACGACGAGCCGAGTTTCCTCGCGGTGGCTGATGCGGCTTTCGGCCTCGGTGCGCCAGCCGTGGGCAAGCTGGGTGGTGTCGACAGCGGGAAGCGCGAGGTTGGCGATGAAGGCGGGCTCGGGCAGCTGACTGCGCGCCATGACGCGTCCCACCCATCCGAGATAGCGGGCGTCGCCAAGTCCGGCAGCGAGCTCGTCTCCGATGACCACAATGCGCATGTGCGCCCCTTTCTGTCACCTCCATTGTGCCGCATTGCTCAAACGAAGGAGGACCGGCAGTTGCCTGCCGGTCCTCCGTGCGTTGCCTGTGTGGGCGGTTGCCGCTAGGAGCGGTCGAATGCGGCCGCGAAGAGCTTCTCGGCCTGCGACTGGTGGAGCTTCATCGTGCCCGCCGACGGCGAGGCGGCCGCCGGGCGGGAGATGACGCGCACTGGGCGATCGAGCTGCGGGGCCAGTTGCATCGCAATGTGGTACCACGGGCCCTGGTTCTCCGGCTCGTCCTGAACCCAGACGAGCTCCGCGCCCTCGTACTTAGCCAGTTCTGCCTTGAGCTCCTCGACCGGCAGCGGGTAGAGCTGCTCCAGGCGAATGATCGCCGTCGAGGAATCGCCGCGCTTGTCGCGCTGGGCTGCCAGATCGTAGTAGACGCGGCCCGAGCACATGAGCACGCGGTCCACATTGTTTACCTCGCCGACCTCACCGATCACCGGCTGGAAGGACCCCGTCGTGAAATCCTCGACGGCGCTCGCCGCGGCCTTCAGGCGCAGCAGCTGCTTGGGGGAGAACACGATCAGGGGCTTGCGCGGGCGGTTGTAGGCCTGGCGGCGCAGCATGTGGAAGTGGTTTGCCGGCGTTGACGGCTGGACGACGATCATGTTGTCCTCAGCGCACAGCTGCAAGAAGCGCTCGATGCGGCCCGAGGAGTGGTCCGGTCCCTGGCCCTCGTAGCCGTGCGGCAGTAGCAGCACGACGGAGGAGCGCTGGCCCCACTTCTGTTCGGAAGAGGAGACAAACTCATCGACGACGATCTGCGCGCCGTTGACGAAGTCACCGAACTGCGCCTCCCAGAGCACGAGCGCATCGGGACGCTCAACGCTGTAGCCGTACTCGTAGGCCATGACGACGTACTCTGACAGCGGGGAGTCGTAGACCCAGAACTTGCCCTGGTCCTCCGTCAGGTACTGCAACGGAGTCCACTCCGCGCCCGTGACGTAGTCGTGGAAGGTGGCGTGGCGCTGGGTGAAGGTGCCGCGGCGCGAATCCTGGCCGGTCAGACGGACGGGCACGCCTTCGATCAGGAGCGAGCCGAAGGCGAGTAGCTCGCCCATGCCCCAGTCGATGCCGCCGTCCTTCGTCATCTTGTCGCGACGCTCCAGCAGCTTTTTCAGCTTGGGGTGAACGGTAAAGCCTTCCGGCGGACGCAGGTGCGCCTGGCCGATCCGCTCGACCATCGCCTGCGGAATCGCAGTCGACCAGCCGACCATGACGCCGGCATCTTCCTGTTGCGAGCTCGGCAGTTCCAGGCCAGCAACCGAATCCGAGTCCGGGCTCACGACGTCGCCGCCCTCACCCGAATCGAGCGTGCGGTGGCCCGAATCGTCCTTCGTCGAGGCGAAGGCCTCTTCCAGCTTGGCCTTGAAGTCCGCGAGCGCGCTTTCGGCCTGCTCGCTGGAGATATCGCCACGACCAATGAGGGCCTCTTGGTAGAGCTGGCGCACGGATGCCTTGTTCTCGATGAGCGAGTACATGACCGGCTGCGTCATCGAAGGATCATCGCCTTCGTTGTGCCCGCGGCGGCGGTAGCAGATGAGGTCGATAACGACGTCCTTGTTGAATTCCTGGCGGAAGTCGTAGGCGATCTTCGCGACGCGCGCGACGGCCTCGGGGTCATCGCCGTTGACGTGGAAGACCGGGATCTGCAGGCCCTTGACGATGTCCGTGCAGTACTGCGAGGACCGCGAGGAGGCCGGCCCCGTCGTGAAGCCAATCTGGTTGTTGACGATGATGTGCATCGTGCCGCCGGTGCGGTAGCCGCGCAGCTGGGACAGGTTCAGCGTTTCCTGCACGACGCCCTGGCCCGCGAAGGCCGCGTCGCCGTGAATGAGGATCGGCAGCACGGAGTACCCCTTGGTGCCAAGGTCGATCCGGTCCTGCTTGGCGCGCACAATGCCCTCGAGCACGCCGTTGACCGTCTCCAGGTGGGAGGGGTTGGCGGCGAGATACACATTGGTGTGCTCACCGGTGGGGGAAGTAAACGTGCCTTCCGTCCCGAGGTGGTACTTCACGTCGCCGCTGCCCTCAACGGTGCGCGGGTCCATGTTGCCCTCGAACTCGTCGAAGATCTGGCCATAGGACTTGCCCGCGATATTGGCGAGGACGTTGAGGCGGCCGCGGTGCGCCATACCGATCGCGACGTCATCCAAGCCCTCGCGCGCCGCGGAGGTCAGGACGGTGTCGAGCATCGGGATGAGCGATTCGCCGCCCTCCAGGCTGAAGCGCTTTTGGCCCACGAACTTCGTTTGCAGGAACGTCTCGAAGGCCTCGGCCTCATTGAGCTTGTACAGGATCTGCAGCTGTTCCTCGTTGGAGGCCTTTTGGAAGGGACGCTCCAGCCGCTCCTGGAACCAGGCGCGCTGGGCCGGATCCTGCAGGTGCATGTACTCGATGCCGACGTTGCGGCAGTAGGCATCGCGCAGCTGCTGCAAAATCTCACGCAGCGTGAGTGCGTCGGTGCCGGCGAAGCCGCCCGTGGGGAACGTGCGATCCAGATCCCACAGCGTCAGGCCGTGGTTGGTGAAATCGAGATCGTGGAAGCGGCGCTGGCGGCTGGCCAGCGGATCGGTGTCCGCCTGCAGGTGGCCGCGCGAGCGGAAGGCGTGGATCATCTCCGCGATGCGCGCGGACTTGCTGAGCTCGCGCTTGGTATCAAATTCGACGTCGCGCTGCCAGCGCACGGGGGCGTAGGGCATGCGGAGCGCGGTAAAGACGCGATCGTAGAAGCCGTCCTGGCCGGTGAGCTTGGTTGCCATGACCTTGAGCAGCTCGCCCGAGGCCGCACCCTGGATGATGCGGTGGTCATAGGTGGAGGACAGCGCCAGGATCTTGGAGACGCCCATGCGGGCGATCGTCTTGGCGGAGGCGCCCTGGTATTCGGCCGGGTAGTCCATCGCGCCGACGCCGATGATGGCGCCCTGGCCCTTCATCAGGCGCGCGACGGAGAACTGGGTGCCGATCGTGCCGGGGTTCGTCAGCGTGATCGTCGTGCCCATGAAGTCATCGACGGTGAGCTTGGAGTTGCGGGCCTTGCGAACAATATCGTCGTAAGCGGCCCAGAACTGGGCGAAGTCCATCTCATCGGCGGCCTTGATCGAGGGCACGAGGAGCTGGCGCGTGCCATCGGGCTTCGGCATGTCAATCGCGAGCCCCATGTTGACGTGCGCGGGGTGCTTAACCGCGGGCTTGCCGTCAACCTCGTCGTAGGCGGCGTTCAGATCCGGCACCTCGCCGAGCGCCTCGACGAGCGCGAAGCCGATGAGGTGGGTGAAGGAGACCTTGCCGCCACGGGTACGAGCGAGGTGGGAGTTGATGAGCAGCCGGTTTTCGATCAGCAGCTTGGCCGGCACCGACCGCACCGAGGTCGCCGTTGGCAACTCCAGGGACGTCTCCATGTTGGTGACGACGCGGGCGGCGGGGCCACGCAGCCGTTCGACCTGATCCTCGGCCTTGTCCTCCTCGCCTGCCTCGTCGGCGTCGACGAAATTGGCGTAGACGGAGGTGGCCGGCTGGGCCTTGACCGGGGGCAGCCCACGATCGTGGAAATCGGCCGCTTCATTGATCAGCGTGCGCGGATCGATGTGGGAGACGGAGTCCTGATCGCTGCCGCCTTCGGCTGCCTTCGGCGCGGGCTCTGGTTCGGGGGCGCGGGAGGGCTTGCCGCTCTTTTCATCGGCGGGGGCGCTCGTGCCATCTCGCTTGGCGAAGAACTCACGCCAGGCAGGCTCAACGGATTGCGGATCGGCCTGGTACTTGTCGTACATCTCGTCGATCAGCCATTCATTGGCACCAAAGCTCGACGCAAGATCGTCGGGGTGTTCATCTCTGGACACTTGGGGTTTCGCCCTCTTTCACACAGTGTGGACAACGCCTTTCAACCATAGGCGAAAGCGCGACGGTATGGGACGAAATACCCAGGGAAAGGAACGCGAATCACGTTCCTGATTTTCCGCGTCATCATCGGGTAAAAACCCCGTCAATCTAATCGGGGTGATGCGTCAACTCCTGCCCCGAATTGCGTCAAGTTCCGGTATCGCTTGGACCGGCCGCGCGCTGCACGTAAACTGAGCCCATCATGAGCTCCCGAAGTACCAGCCCCAGTCCGTTACGCTCCGCTACCGGGAGGCGATAAATGGACTGGGTGATGATCGCCTTTGGCGTCCTCCTCACGGCCGGAACCGCACTGTTCGTGGCCGCCGAATTCTCCCTCGTCGCGCTCGACCCCTCAACCGTGGAGCGACGCGCTGCCGCCGGCGATAAGCGGGCGGCGACGGTCGCCCAAGAACTCAAACACCTGTCGACGCACCTATCGGGAGCGCAGGTCGGCATTACGCTGACGACGATCCTGCTGGGTTACACGACGCAGGTGGCGCTCGCGAACCTGCTCAGCCCGATCGTCGGGCGCGTCTTCGGTGGGGGAGCGGCTACCGGCATAGCGGTGGCGATCGCCTTCGTCTGCGTCAACGCGTTTTCGATGCTGTTTGGCGAACTCATCCCGAAAAACGCCTCGCTCGCCGATCCGCTGCGCACTGCCGGATTCGTCGCCCCCTTGCAGGGCATTTTTACGACGATCTTCCGCCCGGTCATTGTCTTGCTGAACAACTCGGCCAACGCGATCCTCGGCTGGTTTCACGTCGAGGCGAGCGAGGAGCTCTCCGGCGCGCGATCGGCCTCCGAGCTTGCCGCGCTCGTGCGTCACAGCGCCGAGGAAGGCACCCTCGATGTGGGGACCGCGAACCTGCTTACCCGCTCCATCGGCATCGGCGCGCTGCAAGCTATCGACGTCATGACCGACCGCGGCCGCGTCCACACCCTGGATCGCTCCGATACCGCCGCCGACGTCGTCGCGCTCGCCCGCACGACCGGACATTCCCGCTTTCCCGTCGTCGATGGCTCCATGGACGACGTCCTAGGATTCGTCCACCTCCGACGCGCTATCGCGGTGCCCTACGAGCGCCGCGGCGAAGTGCCGGTGGTCTCCTCCTCGCTCATGGTCGAGGCGCCCCGAGTGCCCGAGACCATGCCGCTCGCGCCGCTGTTGCTTGACCTGCGCGCCGAGGGCCTGCAAATGGCCGTCGTCGTCGATGAGTACGGCGGCTCCTCCGGAATCGTGACGCTGGAAGACGTCGTGGAAGAGATCGTGGGCGACGTCGCCGACGAGCACGACCGGCGCCGCCAGGGCGCACGCTCGCTCAAGGGCGGGGTGTGGATGGTGCCTGGGGTGCTGCGGCCGGACGAACTCGCCGCACAAACCCACCTCACCGTGCCAGATGATGGGCCGTACGAAACGCTCGGCGGCCTCATCATGGATCGCCTCGCGCGCATTCCCGCCGTGGGTGACGAGGTAAGGGTGGGCGACGTGATCCTGGCCGTCGAGCGCATGGACGGCCGCCGCGTCGATCGCATCCGCACGTGGAGCGTGAACCCGGAGCCCGACGTCGGCCCCGCCGGCATGCTCACGGAGGGCGGCGAGCGATGAGCGCCACGACCGCCCTCATCATCGGCCTCATCCTGCTGGCCCTCAACGCCTTTTTCGTCGGCGCCGAATTCGCCATCATGTCGGTGCGTCGCTCCCAGATGGAGCCGCTAGTTGAGTCCGGCCGCGCCGGTGCCCGCACCGTCATGTGGGCGCTCGAACACGTCACCGACATGCTCGCCACCGCCCAACTCGGCATCACGATCTGCTCGACGGGTATTGGCGCTGTCGCCGAGCCAGCCGTCGCCAAGCTCGTCGAGGGTCCGCTCATGTCGATGGGGCTGCCCGCCCAGGCGAGCCACGTCGTCGGATTCACGGTCGCCCTGACCATCGTGATCTACCTGCACGTCGTCGTCGGCGAAATGGTGCCCAAGAACCTGGCGATCGCCTCCCCGGAGACGGCCGCTCTGATCTTCGGGCCGCCACTCGTGTGGATCTCCAAGCCCATCCACCCGATCCTCGTCGCCCTCAACGGGATCGCCAACATCGTCCTGAAACTCTTCGGCGTCGAGCCAAAGCGCGAAGTCGCGGCGGCCTTCACCGCCGAGGAAGTCGCCTCCATCGTCGAGCGCAGCCAGGCCGAGGGCGTCCTAGAAGATGATCTCGGTCTGCTCTCCGGCGCGATCGAGTTCTCGGAAGAAAGCGCCGTCGACGTCATGGTCCCCACCGACGACCTCGTGACGATCACGCGCGGCGCGACTCCCGCCGACGTCGAAGCCGATGTCACCCGCACCGGCTTTTCCCGCTTCCCCGTCCTCGACGATTCGGGGGGCCTCATCGGCTACGTCCACGTCAAGGACGTGCTGTACGCCGAGGGCCACGAGCGTCACCGCCCGATTGCCAGCTGGCGCATCCGCGCGCTCGCCCGCGTACGGCCCGGCGACCAGGTCGAAGAGGCCCTGCGCACCATGCAGGTCACCGGAGCGCACCTCGCGCGCGTCGACGACGAGGACGGCCAGAGCATCGGGGTCGTCTTTCTCGAAGACATTTTGGAAGAACTCGTCGGCGAAGTCCGCGATGTCATGCAGCGAGAGCCCCACAGGTATGCGGAAGACGGGTGAGTGTGTTCACAGGTGAAACCGGGGCGTAGACCTGCTCGCACATCTGCGTTACCGTTTTGTAACAGCGCCGACACCTCGGTGTAGTATCGAGATGGCTGCGGCCGACATATGCTGACTTACCCTCCTAAGGACGCTTCTTTTATGACCATCTGCGCGCACGACAACGGCACTCAGCCGTTGACCCGACGCCAGATCCGCGAACGCGAGCGCGCTACGCTCGCCAGGATCGCCGGCGCCGTCCCCAGTGACGAAGCGGCAACTGAAACGCTGCCAGCCCTGTCGCGACGTGACCTGCGGGCACAGACCCCAACCACCAAGACCCGCGGCCATCTCGCGCCGCGCTTGGCCATTGCCGCATCCCTTGGCGCGCTCACCATTGCCGCCCCGCTGACCGGAATGGTCGGCCCCTCGGCGGCGCCCCAGGCCCAAGCCCTGCCGGAAGTCACCCCCACCTCCGCGGCCATGGTGCCCGCGGCCTCGCACTTCACCGACGCCGTGACAACGAGCGAAGCTGAAGGCAGGCCCGTCCTGCCGGAATCGCTGCAAAACGATCCCGTCGCCGCCACGCGCGCTACGACCATCTCGGCCTCACGTACCCTGGACCGCACCATCGGTACCTGCGAGCAGGCCATCGAAGGCGCCTCCGGATTGCGCGCCGCCCTGCAAGAAGAGCAGGAACTCACGGCCGTGATGCCGCTCGTTGACGGCGCCTACCGCCACACCTCCTCCTACGGCACGCGCGTGCACCCGATCTTCGGCACGACCTCCAAGCACGAGGGCACCGACATGGCCGCGCCCGTCGGCACGCCGATCCACTCCGTTGCCGACGGCGTCGTCAAGCACGCCGGCAACGGCATCGACGGCCGCTCCTCAATGCTCGTCATCATTGAGCACGAAATTAACGGCCAAAAGGTCCAAACGTGGTACGTCCACATGTTTAGAAACGGCGTCTTCGTGAGCGAAGGCCAAAAGGTCAAGGCCGGCGACGTGATCGGCGCGGTGGGCAACTACGGCAACTCGACGGGGCCGCACCTGCACTTTGAGGTCCACGTCGGTTCGGACATGCACACCGTTGACCCGTTGCCCTGGCTGAAAGAGGTAGGGGCAGTTTCGCCGGGCTCCTGCTAGCCTGCGTTACGTGGCCCATCCCTATCTCGAAGCTCCTCCGCTCATCTTCGCCCATCGCGGCGGCGGGGCAGAGGTACCCGAAAACTCCTGGAGCGCGCTCGCCCATACGCACGCGCTTGGCGTGCGCTACCTCGAGACCGATGCCCACATCACCGCCGACGGCGTCATCGTCCTGATCCACGACCCCACAGTTGATCGCACACTCAGCGGTAGCGGACTCGTGACGACGATGACGTGGCAGGAGCTCAGCACCCTGCGCGATACCGCGGGCGATCCGCCCGTCCGGCTCGACGAGGCGCTCACCGCCTACCCGGACCTCCACTTCAATATCGACGCGAAATCCGACGCGGTCGCCGGGCCGCTCGCGCGCCTGGCCCGCTACCACAGCGAACGGATGTGCCTCGCCTCGTTTTCCGATAAGCGCCTCGCCCTCATTCGCAGCATCAACCCGCACGCCGCCGTTTCCATCGGCCAGGAGGCGACCGCGCGCCTCGTCTCGCTCTCGCTCCTCTCGCTTCGGGCCGGCGCGGCTCGCGCGCGCCGCATCCCCGCCATCCGCGAGGCCATCGCTGCCCAGGTTCCCGCGCGGTTTCGCACCATCCCCGTCGTCACCCGCCGGTTTGTTGAGCTCTGCCACGCCATCGATTTGCAGGTCCACGTCTGGACGATCGACGAGGCCGCCGAGATGCGGCGCCTGTTCGCCCTCGGCGTCGACGGCATCGTCACCGACCGCCCCCGCGTCGCGCTCGACGTAGTCGCGGACCTGACATGACGAGCCCGCGCTTCGGGCTGCCGAAGTCGCCGCACGGAGCCTACGCGTGGCTGCTGCTGAGCGCCGTCGCCCTGCTCGCCTTGAATCTGCGCGCGGGCGCCACCTCCATTGGGCCCCTGCTCGCCGAAATCCAAGCCGGCCTCCACCTTTCGGACAGCGCCGCCGGCATCCTCACCGCACTGCCGGGCTTCGTCTTCGCGGCCACGGGCCTGTTCGCGGTGGCGGTCTCGACGCGCTTCGGGCTCCACCGCGCACTCGGCCTCATCATGAGCGCCGTGTTCATCGGCCTGGCCGCACGCCCATTCGTGCCGCTGCCGCTGTTCTTCGCCTTCACAATTCTCTGCCTCGCGGGCATGGCGATGGGCAACGTGCTCGCGCCCGTGTTCGTCAAGCTCCATTTCCCCAACCGCATCGGGGCGATGATGACGCTGTACACGACGTGCCTCGCGATCGGCGCGACGATCCCCACCGCCGTCAGCCAACCCCTCGCGAACCTGCTGCCGGGTGGCTGGCGCAGCGCCCTTGCCTTCTGGGCCATCTTCGCGCTGTGCGCGATGGCGGTGCTGCTTGCCGTCATTGTGCGGCGCGACCCGCGCGGCGTGCGAATCAAAGCGCGCGGCAGCTCGCTCATCGGTGCCGTGGCGAGGTCGCCCAAGGCCCGCTGGATTAGCCTGTTCTTCGGCCTGCAGTCGATGAACGCCTACGTCCAATTCGGCTGGGCCGCGCAGATCTATCGCGACGCCGGCCTCGATCCCGTCACCGCCGGCTGGATGCTCACGATCATCGCCGGAATGGGCATTCCCGGCGGACTCATCGCACCCGTCCTGGCCACGCGCCTTACCGACCTGCGCCCCCTCGTACTCTCCCTAGCCGCCCTCCTCGCCGTGGGCTACCTCGGGCTGTACTTCATGCCGACGACTGCGCCCTGGCTGTGGGCCCTCGCCCTCGGCATCTCCGGGTTCTGCTTCCCTCTGACGATCACCCTCATTTCGATCCGCTCCCGACACGTCGACGTCACCGCGGGCCTATCTGCGTTCGCGCAATCGATCGGCTACCTA
Source organism: Bowdeniella massiliensis (assembly GCF_023634005.1). NCBI lineage: Bacteria > Bacillati > Actinomycetota > Actinomycetes > Actinomycetales > Actinomycetaceae > Bowdeniella > Bowdeniella massiliensis. The sequence goes on along the minus strand of NZ_JALIQR010000011.1, from coordinate 91,493 downwards.
GCGGCGGGCCTTGGCCCCCTCATCATCGGCGTCCTCGTCGATGTGACCGGGGGCTGGCAGGTGCCGCTCATCGTCCTGACGTGTGGGGCGGTCGGACTCGCGATCGCGGGGATCAATGCCTCGGCTCCCGGCGATGTTGACGATGACCTTGGCGCGATTGCCGCGCCGCGATAACTCACAGCCAGCGAGTTTTCTTCTGGCCGCCCTCCGTGGGTAAGATAGAGACCGCGCCGCGGCGCACCGGCCCCGATAGCTCAGCGGATAGAGCGTCTGCCTCCGGAGCAGAAGGTCGCAGGTTCGAGTCCTGTTCGGGGCGCTTTTTCATGTCCGCCAACACGTTGCACCATCGGCATCGAAGCCGACAGCGACGACCCCAGCGAAGAAGTGCTCTCCGTCGACAAAGATCAATGAGTTGCCGGAACAAAACGCACAAATGTTCCGATGCCGCTGACTCGCTAGGGAATAGTTGCAATTCTGTTCCATGATGAGTGTCACATCCCCGGCCTGGATTCCGCATGAATGCCAAGTTAACGGCGGGTGAACACTTAGTGTGGCGCGATGCACTGAATTGGGCCTTTTGTCACCTCTTCGGGGTTGCTTATGGTCGTCATACCGCAAGAGGTTGAAGTAATTCCCCTCAGGTCCAAAAGGAGTGACTACGATGTCGATCCCCGGGTGGCTGAAAGCCCCACCACCAGCGCCGAGGTTGTCGGATGAAGAAGTCCGTCGAACCTATCCTCGATTGCGCACTCAAGTTTTTCTTGGCATTTTCATTGGATACGCGGGTTTTTACCTGATACGCAACAACATTTCGCTTGTTGCCCCGCTCCTCATGGAAGAAACGGGGATTAACACCATTGGTATCGGTGTCATCTCTAACGCCGTGCTGTTCTCCTATGGGCTGTCGAAGTTCTTCTCCGCCATGATTTCCGACCGGGCGAATGCTCGGTACTTCTTGCCTATCGGACTTGCGCTCTCAGCGTTAGCCAACCTCGCAGTGGCATTCGTGCCATGGATCTCCGGCACCGTCGCCACCTTTGCCACGGTGATGTTCATCAATGGCTGGTTCCAGGGCATGGGATGGCCGCCTAGCGGCCGGTCGCTCGTGTACTGGTTCTCCACCAATGAGCGCGGAATGAAAACGTCAATTTGGAACACCGCGCACAATGTGGGCGGCGCCGGTGTCGCTGGACTCGCGGCATTGGGCCTGGCCTGGACGGGGGAGCAATGGCAATCAGCGTTTTGGCTGCCTGCCGTTGTCGCTCTCGCAGTGGCCGCGCTTGCTTTCTTCCTGATGCGCGATACTCCGGAATCTGTCGGGCTGCCCCCGATCGAGGAGTACCGGGATGATCCGGCGAAGGTGGAATCTGGCGATGACCCGAACATGAGCGCCAAGGAGATGATCTTCAAGCACGTCCTGACCAACCGCACCATCGTCATGCTCGCGGTGGCTAACGTGTTCGTCTATGCGCTGCGATACGGCGTCTTGAACTGGATCACGGTCTACCTTGCAGCCAAACACAACGCCGAGATCGGATCCGGCTTCATTGGCTTTGCCGCCTTCGAGCTCGCTGGAATTGTCGGCACCATCCTGTGTGGCTGGATGTCAGACCGCGTCTTTGGTGGCTTCCGCTCGGGTGCCGGAATTGCATTCACGGTTGCCACGGCAATTGCCATTGCTGCCTACTGGCTCGTGCCGGTCGGCACTCCGATCTGGATTCTCATCTTGCTGGTCGCGATTATCGGTGGCCTGATTTACGGACCCGTGATGCTTATTGGGTTGCAGGCGATCGACTTGTCGCCCCATAACGTCGCGGGCACCGCAGCAGGGTTTACGGGCCTGTTCGGTTACCTCTTGGGCGCCACGTTGGCCTCATCCGGTGTTGGCATCCTCGTGCACAACTTCGGTTGGAACCTCACCTTCATCGTCTTTATCGCCTTCTCCATCCTGACAGTCGTGCTGTTCGGGATCGTTGGCCGCGACGAGAAGGAACTGATGGAGGCTCACTCCAAGCGCAGCACGAACCACGAGGCGTAATACGACGAGGTGCCCGGTACGAGGAGTACTGGGCACCTCCTCGTTTCCGAGTTACTCGATGCCGAGCGCGGTCAAAATAATGAGCACGGCATTCAGCGCGACGATGAGGATCGCGATGACAGTGGATGTCCATCGCAGTGCTCGTCCGTCGGCGAACCGTCCCATGATGGAGCGATCCCGGGTGTATTTCATCAGCGGGATGATCGCGAGGGGAATGCCGAAGGATAAGACGACCTGAGAAATCACGAGAGCCCACGTCGGTTCCGCGCCCAGCGCCAAAATGATCAGCGCGGGAAGCAGCGTGATGACCCGACGCGCAAGCAGCGGAATCTTCACGTGAAGCAGGCCCGCCATAATTTCTGCTCCGGCATAAGCACCGACGGAGGTGGAGGCCAGACCGGAGGCAAGCAGCCCGACCGCAAACACGATTCCGATGGTCGGTCCAAGCGCGCTCGAGATCGCGGCGTGCGCGCCCTCGATCGTGTCCGTACCGTCAACCCCGGCGAGTGCGGAGGCGGCAAGCAGGAGCAGCCCAATATTGACCGCGCCCGCAATGATCAGCGCCCACGTGACATCGATGCGGGAGGCGCGCAGGAGAACCTCTTTGTCGTGCTCCGACTCCGCGTGCCGGTCCTTTACGAGCGAGGAGTGCAGATAGATCGCGTGTGGCATGACGGTCGCGCCCAGCATGGACGCCGCGACCAGGAGGGAGCCGACACCCTCGAAGCGCGGCACCAATCCGCCGAGAACTCCGGCGGCACTGGGCGGCGAAAAGACGAGCCCCGCGAGGAATCCCAAGGTCACGATCACAAGCAGCGCAATGACGAACAGTTCGAACGGGCGCTGGCCCTGGCGGTTTTGGATCGAAAGTAGCGCAATCGAAATGACGCCGACGATCACGCCGCCCACCACAAGAGGAACGCCGAAAAGCAGATGCAGGGCGATCGCGCCGCCAATCACTTCGGCGAGATCGGTAGCCGCAGCAACAATTTCTGCCTGACCCCAAAACGCCAACCGGCTGCGGCGCTTTAGGCGGCGGCCGAGGAGATGGGGGAGGGACGAGTCGGTCACGATACCGAGCTTCGCGCTTTGGTACTGCACGATGACGGCCATGGCGTTTGCCAGCACCAGCACCCACACCAGCAAATAACCGTAGCGCGCACCGGCCGTGATGTTCGCTGCGACGTTGCCCGGATCGACATATGCCACGGCCGCGACGAAGGCGGGCCCCAGCAACGTAATCATCCGGGCACGGCTAAATCCCGTCACCGCACCGGGGGTGCCGAGCTCGCGGGGATCAGTCGCCTGAGGAGAAGATTTCGGTCGCACGAACACTAGTGTATCGCTAACCCGTCGCTGCGCGAAATCGCGTGCCACACGCCACAGGAATACTCGCGCGAAAAGGTGCGTAGAATTGACCTCGTGACTCCTGCAGAACTTTCCGAACTCATCCGTGAAACGCTCCTCGCCGCTATCGCCGATGGCGAGATCGGCCTGACGGAGGCCGACGTGCCCGAGCAGGTCAAGGTCGAGCGACCGCGCCAGCGCGAACACGGTGACTGGGCGACGAACATTGCGATGCAGCTGGCCAAGAAGGCCGGCACGAACCCGCGCGCCTTTGCGCAACTGCTGGCCGACCGCCTGACCAGCGCCGACGGTATTGACGCCGTCGAGGTCGCAGGCCCCGGCTTCATCAACATTCGCCTCGCTGCGGGCGCCGCCGGCGAGCTTGCCCGCGCCATCGTCGAAGCCGGCGAACAGTACGGCCGCTCCGATACCCTCGCGGGCCAGCGCATCAACCTGGAGTACATTTCCGCCAACCCCACCGGCCCGCTGCACATCGGCCACACCCGCTGGGCAGCCGTCGGGGACGCCCTGGTTCGCGTGCTCCGCGCCGCGGGCGCCGAGGTCTCCCCGGAGTACTACATCAACGACGCCGGCAGCCAGATGAACACCTTCGGCGCCTCCGTGCTGGCCCGAGCCAAGGGTGAAGAGATCCCCGAGGGCGGCTACCCCGGCGAATACATCGACGAGCTCGCCGCCAAGGCCCTGGCCGAGCGCCCCGATCTCGTCGACCTGCCCGAAAGCGAAGGCATCGCCCTCGCGCGCGACCTCGGCTACAAGCACCAGCTGCAGCAGATCAAGGACACCCTCGCGGACTTCAACGTCACCTTCGACGTCTGGTTCTCCGAAAACGACAACCTGCACAAGACCGGCGCCATCGACTCCGCCATCGACCGACTGCGCGAGCAGAGCCACGTCTACGATCAGGACGGCGCGGTCTGGCTGCGCACCACCGATTTCGGCGACGACAAGGACCGCGTCCTGGTCAAGGCTGACGGGTCCAAGACCTACTTCTCGGCCGACTGCGCCTACTACCTGTCCAAGCGCGATCGCGGCTTCCCAGAAAAGATCTACCTCTTCGGCGCCGACCACCACGGTTACGTGGGGCGCATGAAGGCCGTTGCCGCCTGCGCCGGCGACGACATGGACAAGAACATTGAGATCCTCATCGGCCAGTTCATCAACATCTCCGGTGGCCGCATGGGCAAGCGCCTCGGCAACGTCATCAACCTGCACGATCTCATCGAGTGGATCGGCACCGACGCGCTGCGCTACACCCTCGCGCGTTACCCCACCGATACGACGCTGGACCTGAAGGCTGAGGACCTGCAGCAGCAAAACAACGACAACCCCGTCTATTACGTCCAGTACGCGCACGCGCGCACGCGTAATGTCGCGCGCAACGCGGCCGAGCACGGGGTGCGTCGCGAGGACGCCTTCGATGCCTCGCTGCTGACCGATGACTCGGAAGCCGAACTGCTCGGCATGCTCGCGGAGTACCCGCGCGTCGTGACTCTTTCGGCCGAAAACCGCGAAGCGCACCGCATCGCGCGCTACCTTGAGCAGCTCGCCGCGGCCTATCACACCTGGTACGGCCGCTGCCGCGTCACCCCGCGCGGTGACGAGCAGGTCGATGACACGCACCGCACGCGGCTGTGGCTCAACGACGCCGTCACCCAGGTCTTGCGGAACGGACTCGACATCCTCGGTGTGAGCGCGCCCGACAGAATGTAGGCATGAACGCCTGCCCCGAACCGCACGAGCGGCCCGACCTTTGGCCCACGACGACCCGCCGCGGCGTGGACGGCGTCTTGCAGATCGGGGCAGTGCCGCTGTCCTGGGATCGCCTCGGCATCGAGCCAGGCCCCGTCGTCATCGCTGATTCCGCCGCCATCGCCGGACGGGCCGCCGTCTGGCAGATGGCGATGGACGAAGCCTTCTGGGACGGCTACGGCATGAACGGCGCGCGCGTGTACTACGCCGGCAAAGCGTTCTTGTGCGCCGCGCTCGTCAAGGAACTCACGGCGATCGGCCTCGGGATCGATACCGCCTCACTCGGCGAACTCACCCTCGCGCTGCGCGCCGGTGCCAACCCCGCCGACGTTGGGTTGCACGGCAACGCCAAGACGGACGCCGAACTCGAGCTCGCCGTCAGCGCCGGCATCGGCCGCATCATCATCGACTCGCTGCCGGAAATCGAGCGCATCGCCGCCATCGCACGCGCCCACAACACGAGCGCACCACTCATGGTGCGCGTGACGACGGGCGTGCACGCCGGCGGCCACGACTTCATCGCCACCGCGCACGAGGACCAGAAGTTCGGCCTCTCGCTGGCCACCGGCGCCGCCCGCGCGGCCGCGGAGAAAATCGCCGCCACGCCGGGCGTCCACCTCATCGGCCTGCACTCGCACATCGGCTCCCAAATCATGGACCTCGCCGGCTTCGAAGTCGCCGCGCGCGCCCTGCTCACCCTGCGGCGTGACCTCAGCGCGGCGGGCATCAGCGTCGACGAGGTCGATTTGGGCGGCGGCTACGGGGTCGCCTACACCGGCGCCGATGCGCCCGGCCCCAGCCAAAAACTCGTCGCCGACACGTTGGCCGCCGTCGTGCGCACCGCGTGCGCCGAGTTGGATACGCCCGTGCCCGTCGTCTCCATCGAGCCGGGCCGCTCCATCATCGCGCCCACCTGCATCAGCTTGTACCCCGTCATCGCTACCAAAGACGTCACGACGGAAAGCGGCCAGATTCGGCGCTACATCGCCGTCGACGGAGGCATGTCCGACAATATTCGCCCCGTGCTCTACAACGCCTCCTACAGCGCGACCCTTGCCAACCGGCTGCCGGGCGGCGCAACGGTAAGCTCGCGCATCGTCGGAAAACACTGCGAGTCGGGCGACATCCTCATCCCCGACGCCGAGTTGCCCAGCGATATCACACCCGGCGATATCATCGCCATCCCCGTCACCGGCGCCTACGGCCGCGCGATGGCCTCGAACTACAACATGGCGCTGCGCCCGGGCGTCCTTGCCCTCGCCGACGGAGCCGCGAGCTGGTGGCTGCGCCCCGAAACGCTCGCGGACCTCTTCGCCCTCGATACCCAGCTGAGCGAGACGTGAGACGCGGGCCCCGCTAGGCAGCGAGATTCGTTAACCTGCCTGGCATGGCCCACGTTGACCTCAATATCGCCCTCCTTGGCTGCGGCACCGTCGGAAGCGAAGTCGTGCGACTCCTTGCCGAACAAAGCGACGACTTTGCCGAACGCTGCGGCGCCCGCCTGAACCTTATCGGCATCGCCGTGCGCGACGTGAGCGCGCCGCGCCCCGCACATGTGCCGCGCGAGCTGCTCACTGACGACGCCGAATCGCTGATCGAGCGGGCCGACCTCGTCATCGAGCTCATCGGCGGCCTGGAGCCCGCCCGCACCCTCATCCTTCGCGCCCTAAATTCTGGCGCCTCCGTCGTCACCGGCAATAAGGCGCTGCTCGCTACCCACGGTCCCGAGCTGCACGAGGCGACCGCCCGCGCCGACGTCGATCTGTACTACGAGGCCGCCGTCGCCGGAGCGATCCCCGTCGTCTACGCGCTGCGCGAATCCCTTGCCGGCGATCAGGTCACCGCGATCTCGGGCATCGTGAACGGGACGACGAATTACATCCTCGACGAGATGACGACGAAAGGGCTGAGTTACGAGGCAGCCCTCGCCGATGCCCAGGAATTGGGCTTCGCGGAGGCCGATCCGAGCGCCGACGTCGATGGGTTGGATGCCGCCGCCAAGATCGCGATCATGGCCTCCATCGCCTTCCACTCGCGCGTCGGGATCGACGACGTCGATACGCGCGGCATCCGCGAGATCACCGCCGAGCAGATCGCCGCCGCCACGCGCGATGGTTATGTGATTAAGCTGCTAGCCACGGCGAGACGCGCCCCTAATGGCATTACCGTTCAGGTCGCCCCTACGCTGGTGGCGCGCACCCACCCCCTCGCTGCCGTGAGCGGCGCCTACAACGCCGTCGTCACCGAGTCCGAGGCCGCCGGCCGGCTCATGTTCTACGGCCAGGGCGCGGGCGGCGCCCCCACCGCCTCCGCCGTGCTCTCCGACGTGGTGGCCGCCGCCGCCAAGCGCGTCTACGGTGGCCACGCCCCGCGCGAACTGCCCTACGCGTCGCTGCCGGTGCTGCCCGCGGCAAGCGCCCGCGGCGTCTTCACGATCGACCTGACCGTCAACGACCAACCGGGCGTCCTCGCCTCCATTGCCGAGCCGTTCGCGCGCCACGGCGTCTCGATCGGCCAGGTCCGCCAGGACGCGGACGGGCCGCGAGCCCGCGTCTCGATCATGACGCACACCGCGCCGCGCGGCGCCCTGGAGGCAATCGCCGACGAATTAGCCGATAACCCGCACGTCATCGCCGTCGGCGCCCTCATGCCGGTGGAAGGATAGGACCATGGCACACCCCTGGCGCGGCATCATCGCCGAATACGCTTCCCGCCTCCCGTTCGATCCGTCGCAGCCGGCCATCACGCTCGGCGAGGGCGGCACCCCGCTATTGGCGGCGCCCGCCCTAAGTGAGGCCACCGGAGCCGACATCTACGTCAAGGTTGAGGGCGCCAACCCCACGGGCAGCTTTAAAGACCGCGGCATGACGACGGCGATCTCGCGCGTCGTCGCCGAGGGCGCGCAAGCGGTGGTCTGCGCCTCGACGGGCAATACCTCCGCCTCGGCCGCGGCCTACGCCGTGCGCGCGGGCCTGCGCTGCATCGTCGCGCTGCCCGCCGGCAAGATCGCCGCAGGCAAGCTCGCCCAGGCGATCGTCCACGGCGCCGAACTGCTTCAAGTAGACGGAAATTTCGACGATTGTTTGCGCCTCGTGCGCGAGCTCGCGGACGCCTACCCGATCGCCCTCGTCAACTCGGTGAACCCCTACCGCCTGCAGGGCCAAAAAACCGCGGCCTTCGAAATCGTCGACGCGCTCGGCCGCGCCCCCGATATCCACGCCCTGCCCGTCGGCAACGCGGGCAATATCAGCGCCTACTGGATGGGCTTCAACGAGTACGCCGGGCGCACCACCGCCACGAGTTTTGCCGACGAATCCGCCCGCGCCGTCGTTGATACAGTGCCGGCCATGTGGGGCTTTCAGGCCGACGGCGCCGCGCCCTTCGTCAAGGGCGAGCCAATTGAGGCGCCCGAGACGATCGCTACCGCGATCCGCATCGGCAACCCGGCCTCCTGGGACTACGCGTGCGCCGCGCGCGATGACTCCGGCGGCCTCATCGAGGCTGTCACCGACGCCGAAATTCTGGACGCCCAAGCGCTCCTTGCGCGCGAGGTCGGCGTTTTCGTCGAGCCCGCCTCGGCTGCCTCGGTCGCAGGCGTGCTGAAAAAGGCGCGCGAAGGCAAGGTCCCGCGCGGCGCCCTCATCACCTGCACCGTCACCGGCAACGGCCTGAAGGACACCGCCACCGCCTTGGGGGACGCCGAATTGGAGACGACGACGGTGCCCGCAGACCTCGCCACCGCCGCGGCCGCACTCGGATTCTAGGACGCACGATGCACCTGAAGTACGACGACGTGGAAGTGTCCGTGCCGGCAACGAGCGCGAACCTCGGGCCGGGCTTTGACTGCCTCGGACTCGCCCTGCAACTGCGCGACACAATCCGCGCCCGTGCCACCACCGGCCCGACGAAGGTCCGCGTGACGGGCGAGGGCGCTGGCGCCATCCCGACGGGGGAGGACCACCTCGTCGTGCGCGCCATCAGGATCGGCCTCGACTTCGCTGGCGCCCCCCAGGTGGGCCTGGAGCTGACCTGCCGGAACTCGATCCCGCACGGGCGCGGCCTCGGCTCCTCAGCCGCCGCCGTCGTCGCGGGCCTGATGATCGCCCGCCACATGGTAGATAACGACGACGCGCTCGGGCTCGACTCGGTCCTGCACCTCGCCAGCGAAATGGAGGGCCACCCCGATAACGCCGCACCGGCGATCCACGGCGGCGCGCGCCTCGCCTGGATGGAGGGTGGCGCGGCGCAATCGGTCGAGCTACCCCTCAGCGAGCAGATTCACCCTACCGTCATCGTTCCCAGTTTCGAGCTCTCGACCTCCCGTGCCCGCCACCTGCTGCCCGCCTCCGTCCCCTTCGACGACGCGGCCTACACGGTGGCCCGCGCGGCGATGCTCGTCGCGGCCCTGACCAACCCCAGCCTGCTCCTATCCGCCACCGAGGACCGGCTGCACCAGCCTTACCGCCGCGAAGTCTTAGCCGCCTCGATGGACGTCGTCGATCAACTGCGCGCCCGCGGCCTGCCCGCCGTGATCTCCGGCGCCGGCCCCACCGTGCTCGTCCTATCGGAACTCGATCACGTCACGACGGCGGCCCTGCGAGCGCAGCGCTGGCGAGTGTGGTCCACTCCCGTCGATACCCGCGGCGCGATCGCCACGACCGCGTAGCTGTGGCGCGCAGCACTCCTTATCTGTGAGCGAACGCTATGTGCGCAATTGTGCGCCTTAGTGTTAGGCTGGATGCGTCGCTCGCAGGGATATCCTGCACGGCATTCCCGCGTCTTTCATATCAAAGTCGATTCTGCTTTGATCCAGACGCATCTATGGGGTGAATTCGCCCCGAGGTAGCACCTCATTTCACGAATCCCGGTTATCTTCGTGTCCGGCCGGGGGAAGGAACCACGTGACCGAAAATCCCAACGCAACGGCATCAGAGGCTGCGTCAGCGAAGCCGCGTCCGCTATCGGCCATGCGTCTGTCGGAATTGCAAGACGTCGCCCAGAAGATGGGCATTGATACGGCCAAGAAGCGTCGCAGCGATCTCATTACCGAGATTCGCGCGGCCAAGTCCTCCGGCGGCAAGCGCCAGGACGAGCCCAAGCGCGAGAACGAGCCCAAGCGTGAGGACGAGCCCAAGCGCGAGAACGAGCCGAAGCGCGAGAACAAGCGCCAGGACGAGCCCAAGCGCGAGGACGACGTGCAGATCTCGCTGGAAGCGCTCGAAGAGGCGGCCGCGCGTAAGCGCGAAGGCCGCGCCCAGCACTCCCGTGAGGAGGAGCGCGAGGACAGCGGCGATCGCCGCCAGCGCTCGGGCCGCGACAACCGCCATAACCGCGATGACTCGGGCGATCGCTCCAGCCGCAATCGCCGCCGCCGCGATCGCGGCCGCGATCGTGGCGATAACCGCAACGATCGCAACAACAACAAGCGTCGCAATCGCGACGAGCCGGAGATCCGCGAGGACGACGTGCTGATTCCCGTCGCGGGCATCCTGGACGTCCTTGAGAACTACGCCTTCGTGCGCACCACCGGCTACCTGCCCGGCGAGAACGATGTGTATGTCACCCTCGGCCAGGTCAAGAAGTACGGCCTGCGCCGCGGCGACGCCGTCACCGGAAAAATCCGCGAGCCGCGCGAGGATGATCGTCGCTCCCAGCGCCAGAAGTACAACCCGCTGCTCACCGTTGATACGGTGAACGGCCGCCCGGTCGAACACGCCAAGGATCGCCCGGACTTCGGCAAGCTCACGCCGCTCTACCCCAAGGAAATGCTGCGCCTGGAGACCACCCCCAAGGCGATCACCCCGCGCATCATCGACCTTGTCGCGCCCATCGGCAAGGGCCAGCGCGGCCTCATCGTCGCACCCCCCAAGGCCGGCAAAACGATCGTGATGCAGCAGATCGCTAACTCGATCGCGCACAACAACACTGAGGTCCACCTCATGGTGGTGCTCGTCGACGAGCGGCCCGAAGAGGTCACAGATATGCAGCGCATGGTCAAGGGCGAGGTCATTGCCTCGACGTTTGACCGCCCCGCCTCCGACCACACCATCGTCGCCGAACTCGCCATCGAGCGCGCCAAGCGCCTCGTGGAACTCGGCAAGGACGTCGTGGTGCTGCTCGATTCGCTCACCCGACTCTCGCGCGCCTACAACCTGGCGGCGCCCGCCTCGGGCCGGATCCTGTCCGGCGGTGTGGACGCCTCCGCGCTGTACCCGCCGAAGAAGTTCTTTGGCGCCGCCCGCAACATCGAAGACGGCGGCTCGCTCACCATTCTCGCCTCCGCGCTGGTAGAAACCGGCTCGAAGATGGACGAGGTCATTTTCGAAGAGTTCAAGGGCACCGGCAACTCCGAACTGCGCCTGTCGCGCCACCTGGCCGACAAGCGCATGTTCCCTGCCGTCGATGTCAACGCCTCGGGCACCCGACGCGAAGAACTCCTCGTGCAGGCCGAGGCCCTCAAGGTCATGTGGCGCCTGCGTCGCCTCATCGCGGGACTGGAAAAGGAGCAGGCGCTCGAGCTCATGCTCAACAAGCTGCGTGACACCCAGTCCAACGCCGAGTTCCTCATGTCGATTTTGAAGACGACGCCGGCCGGTCGCGACGAGGGTAGCGACTCACACGTCGTCTGACATCTCACACGCCAAACCCCCGCTGCGGGCTAGACCCAGCGGGGGCGGCGTGGAAAGATATCTCTTTGGTTCCGGTTCACCCCGCAAGGGGACCCGGCGTCCTCGAATTCCTTAAGGAGACACCATGAAGCAGGGTATCCACCCCGAATACACCGAAACCGCCGTGACCTGCACGTGCGGCAACGAGTTCACCACCCGATCCACTAGCGGCGGCGATCTGCGCGTCGATGTGTGCTCGGCCTGCCACCCGTTCTACACGGGCAAGCAGAAGATCCTCGACACCGGCGGCCGCGTCGCCCGCTTCGAGAAGCGCTACGGCAAGCGCAAGTAGCTACACTTCCCAGAGGGGACCTGCCCACGCGGCGGGTCCCCTCTGGTCGTATGAACCGCCCTCTACCTAGGACACTCCATGGCCTCCAGCCCCGCAAAACCCGAAGGTTTGGCCCTCGACGATGACGTGTGGGCGCGCCTGAGCGAGGAAGAGCGCCAGCTCACCGCCTCGGCCGCCCCCCTCCTTGTTGAGCACCAGGACCTCGAAACCCAGATGGCCGACCCCGCCGTGCTCTCCGACCAGAACAAGGCCCGCAAGGTCGGCAGGCGCTACGCCGAACTCGGACGCGTCAACGCCGCCTACAGCCGATTCATCGACGCGGTCGGAGATCTGCAGGCCGGCCGCGATCTCGCGGCGGCGGACCCGGATTTCGCCGACGAGATTAGCGCCCTTGAAGCTAGCGCAAGTGAAGCTACTGACGTGCTGCGCGACGTGCTGTTGCCCCGCGATCCCGACGACGCTAACGACGTCATTATGGAGATCAAGGCGGGCGAAGGCGGGCAGGAATCCGCGCTGTTCGCCGCGGACCTCGCGCGCATGTACTTGCGCTATGCCGAGCGCAAGGGCTGGAGCGCGAAGATGCTGAACGAGACGTGGTCCGATCTTGGCGGCTACAAGGATGCGACGATCGCGATCCGCGCCTCGGGCAACGTCACGCCCGAAGAAGGCGTGTGGGCGCACCTGAAGTACGAGGGCGGCGTCCACCGCGTGCAGCGCGTCCCCGTAACCGAGTCCCAGGGCCGCATCCACACGTCGGTCGCGGGCGTGCTCGTGCTGCCCGAGCTGGAGGACGAGGGCGAGATCGAGATCGACGAAAATGATCTGCGCATCGATGTCTACCGCTCCTCCGGCCCCGGCGGCCAGTCCGTCAACACGACGGACTCCGCGGTGCGCATCACCCACCTGCCGACGGGTGTCGTCGTCTCGATGCAAAACGAGAAGTCGCAGATCCAAAACCGCGAAGCCGCGATGCGCGTGCTGAAGGCACGCCTCGCCCAGCTCAAGCAGGAAGAGGCCGACGCTGCCGCTGCCGAGGCGCGCAAGTCCCAGGTGCGTACCGTCGACCGTTCCGAGCGCATTCGCACCTATAATTTCCCGGAAAACCGCATCGCCGATCACCGCACCGGCTTCAAGGCCTACAACCTCGATACCGTCCTCGATGGCGAACTCGAGCCGGTGATCGCCTCGGCCATCGCGCTCGATGAGCAGCACCGCCTCGCCCAGGGACTCTAGGCCCGCCGCGCGGCTGCTGCCGGACCTCACCGCACGCCTCGCCGCCGCCGGCCTCACCTCGCCGGCGGCCGAAGCGCGCGCCCTGCTCACCCACGTCGTTGCCGGAGAGCTCCTCCTTGCGCCGCCCCTGACCGGCGAGCAAGTCGAGCGCCTGGAGCGCCTCGTTGCGCGCCGCCTGGCCGGGGATCCATTGCAGCACGTCCTTGGCGAGATGGCGTTTTGCCACCTCACCCTCGCCTCGGACTCGCGCGCGCTGATCGCCCGCCCGGAAACCGAACTCCTCGCCGAGGCCGCGGTGCGCGAACTTGCGCGCATGCAGGCCGCGGGGGATAGGCCCTTCCTCGTAGCCGACCTCGGCACCGGCTCCGGCGCGCTCGCCCTCGCAATCGCTACGCGTATCCCGCGCACCCGCGTCCTCGCCTGCGATATCGACAGCGACGCGCTCGCACTTGCCGCCGTCAATACCGAGAGGTACGCCACCGAGCTGGCGGCCGCCGACTCGCGTGTGGAGCTCATCCACGCCGATTTCACCACGTGGCAGGCCCCCGCGCCGCTGGACCTCCTCGTCGCCAATCCGCCCTACCTGCCCGACGGAGAGTTGCCGCCCGCGGACGTAACGAAGGATCCGCGTCGCGCGTTGTTCGGCGGGGGAGAAGACGGTATGGAGCTGCCGCGCGCAACCCTTGGGGCCGCCGCGCGCCTGCTCGCCCCCGGCGCCCTCGCGATCATTGAGCACCACGACTCGCAAGGTGAGGCGATGCGCCGCACCGCCCACGCCGCCGGGCTCACGAACATTCAGACCCACCGTGACCTTGCCGGCCGGGAGCGTTACCTCACGGTCAGGTGCACCGTCGGCGCAGAACGTGGGAAGATCGAGCCGTGATCTACAACTGCTTGGATGACACGGTAGCCGAGGCCGCCCTGGACGCAGCCGCCTATGCGCTCAAGCGCTCCGGCGTCATCGTCCTGCCCACCGATACCGTCTACGGGATCGGCGCCGATGCGTTCGACGCGCGGGCCGTCGCCCTCCTCCTGGCAACCAAGGGGCGCGGCCGCGATATGCCGCCGCCCGTTCTTGTCTCCTCCCCGGCCGTGCTCGACGCGCTCGCCGCCGACGTGCCGCCCGCCGCGCGCGCCCTCGCCGAAAAGTTCTGGCCCGGGCCGCTCACCCTCATCGTGCCGGCGCGCCCGTCGCTCACGTGGGACCTGGGCGAAACCTACGGTACCGTCGCGCTGCGCATGCCCGACGACGAGATTGCCCTCAAGCTGCTGGCCCGCACCGGACCGCTGGCCGTCTCCTCCGCCAATCGCTCGACGCTGCCCCCAGCCACGAGCGCGCAGGAAGCGGAAGAGTATTTCGGCTACGCCGTGCCCGTCTACCTCGACGCCGGACCGCGCACCGAGGTGCGGCCCTCCACCATCGTCGACACCTGCCAGAACCCGCCGCGCATCGTGCGCGCCGGGGACCTCTCCCACGCCGAGCTTGGCGCCGTCGTCCCGGAACTGCGCGATATCGAGTCGTGAAAGGCTACCTGCTCCTGCTCGTCCTCGCCGCGACGGTCACCTATCTCGCCACCCCGCTCGCGCGGCGCCTCGCGATCGCCACCCACGCCTGGACCCCGGTGCGCAGCCGCGATGTGCATGTCATCCCGACCCCGCGCATGGGCGGCGTCGCCATGGTCATCGGCCTCACCGTAGCGCTGCTCATCGGCTCGCAGATGTCCTTCCTCTCTCAAGCGCTCACCGAGGGGAATCGTCTTGTCGGCATCATCGGTTCGGCCTGGCTCGTGTGCCTCCTCGGCATGGCCGACGATATTTGGGACCTGGACTGGATGACCAAACTCGCCGGCCAAATCCTCGTCGGCGGTGTCCTTGCCTACTCCGGCGTCCAACTCGTGACCTTCCCCATTGCGGGCCTGACGATTGGGTCCTCGCGCCTGTCACTCATCACCACCGTTCTCGTCGTCGTCGCCGCCATGAATGCCGTCAACTTCGTCGACGGGCTTGACGGCCTCGCCGCCGGCATGGTGGGCATCGGCGCCACGGCATTTTTTGCCTATTCCTACCAGCTCACGCGCACCGTCTCCCCGGAGAATTACGCCTCACTGGCCACCGCCGTCACCGCGGTACTGGTAGGCATGTGCCTGGGCTTCTTGCCGTTTAACTTCCACCCCGCAACAATCTTCATGGGCGATGCGGGCGCCATGGTGCTCGGGCTCATGGTCGCGGCCGCCACCATCATCGTTACCGGCACGATTGACCCCGCGCGCGTGCCCGCCACCCAGGCCGCGCCCGTTTTCGTTCCGCTGCTGCTTCCCGTCGCCATCATCCTGCTGCCCCTGCTCGACATGGCGCTAGCAGTGGTGCGCCGCCTGCGCGCCGGCCACTCGCCCTTCCACGCCGACCGCATGCACCTGCACCATCGCCTCCTCGACCTCGGGCACTCTCACCGCCGCGCCGTCCTCATCATGTACCTGTGGACCGCCGTCGTAGCGTTTTCCGCCGCCTCGCTTATCATCGCGCCATGGCCGCAGGTGCTGGCCGGCACGATCATCGCAGTTGTCATCGCCCTCGTCCTGACGCGAAACTGGTTACGACGAGCCCCCCAACCAAAGGACCCCATCCAGTGATCGACCCCATCGAAAACCCCGAGGAGTTCAACGAGCGGGTCTACGCCGCCGATCGCGCCACGCGCACGATGTTCAACAAGATCTTGCGCAACCTGCTCATCATGTTGCTCATCGCGACGGTGCTGGCCCTAGGCATCGGCGCCGCTGTCGCGGGAGTTGCGGGCCTGTACGGCGCGCTGCTCGCCCTCGGCCTTGCCGCGCTGTTTGTCCTCACTACCGTCATCGTTATGCGAGCAACGGCCGCCCAACCGGTCTACATTGCCTCGGCCGCAGCCCTAGGTTCCTGGTTCGTCAAGGTCCTTATCGTCTTTGGTGTCCTCCTGCTCGTGCGCGACTCGGACTTCTATCACCGGGGCGTCTTTGTCTTTACCCTGATCCCGCTCATCATCGCCTCCTCCGTCATCGAGATGAAGGGCGTCGCCGGGGCCCGCGTCCTGTACGTCGACCCTTCCGTCACCCCCGCCGAGCCGCGCCCCCGCCGCCGCCGCGGCCTGTTCCGTTCGAAGTAGCGGAACGCCGCTGCGTGAAATGGCGCACGTTAAGGCGGCGTTTGGGCCATTAGTCCCGGCCGCTGCGCCAAAGCGCGGCACTATCGTCTTTAGGCCCCGCGCATTTTGCGTTAGGCTCGGTGTGTTCCCACGGCACTGTCTGGCGGGAGCGCCCCTCAGACCATCACGTCCCAGGAGCATGCTTCGTTGTCGCACTTCGTCTCACTGCTGAGCGCAAAGATCACGTCCCCCGTCCTCGCCCTTCCGGCGGCGAGCGGCAGTGACGACGGTTTCCACGCTCCGGGCCTCACCGACTTCTTTCCGCCGGCCATCTTCGGCGAGGGAACGTTCTTCGAGTTCAACCGCGTCATGATGATCCGCGTCATCGCGACGATCGTGCTGTGCGCCCTATTCATCCTGGGCACGCGCAGCCTCAAGCTCATCCCGTCTCGCGGCCAGTCCGTTTTGGAGCTGGCCGTGAGCTTCGTGCGCTCTAATATCGCCGTGGAGGTCCTCGGTGAGAAGAACGGCCGCAAGTGGGCGCCCCTCATTACGTTGATTTTCTTCGCCGTCCTCGCGATGAACATCACCGGCCTGGTACCGGGCTTGAACCTCGCGGGCTCCTCCGTCGTGGGTTTCCCCTTCGTCATGGCGATCATCGCGCTCGTTGCCTTCATCGTCGCCGGCGTGCAGGCGCAGGGTGGCTGGGGCTACCTGAAGACGACGCTGTTCCCGCCGGGCGTGCCGTGGCCGATCTACATTGTGCTCACGCCCGTGGAATTCCTCTCGGCCTTCATCCTGCGCCCCGCGACGCTGACCATTCGTTTGCTGGCCAACATGATGAGCGGCCACCTGCTGCTGGCCCTGTGCTTCGCGGCGACGCAGTTCCTGCTCTTCCAGGCCGCCTGGTCGATGAAACCCCTCGGCGTTGGCACCTTTGCGATTTCCTTCGCCTTCGTCCTGTTTGAGCTGTTCGTCGCCTCGCTGCAGGCCTACATCTTTGCCCTCCTGACCGCGGTCTACATCAGCCTGTCGGTCGAAGCCCACTAAGTTTCGCGGGCGCGCCTGCGCCTCGATTGTCCGGGCAACAGCCCGAAAACACCACACGGAAAGGTACCCCATCACTATGGAGATCACCGGTAACATCGCAACCATTGGTTACGGTTTGGCCGCCTTCGGCCCCGGCATCGGCCTCGGCATCCTCGTCGCCGGTACGCAGGAAGCCACCGCGCGTCAGCCCGAGGTTGCGGGCCCCCTGCGCATCAACATGTTCATCGGTATGGCACTCGTTGAGGCCCTCGGCCTGATCGGTCTCGCAGCCGGCTTCGTATTCAACTAAGACGTAGGGACCAAAACCAGTGCATATCTACGCCGCCGGAGTACCAAGCAATGTCTTGATCCCTCCGCTGTACGATATTTTCTGGGCTGCCGTCTGCGTCGGCATCATCGCGATTGTCTTTTGGAAGTCCTTGCCCAAGATCTACGCCATCCTCGATGAGCGTGCCGAAAAGATCGAAGGCGGACTGAAGCACGCGGAGAACGTTCAGGCGGAAGCCGACGAACTGCGTGCTGAGCTGAACCAGCGCCTGGCCGAGGCTCGCAAGGACGCTGCTCGCATTCGCGAAGAGGCCTCCGAGGAGGGGCGCGAGATCGTCGCGGCCGCCCGCAAGGAGGCCCAGAGCGAAGTCGAGCGCATGCACGAGGTCGCCAAGCGTCAGATCGAAGCCGAGCGGCAAGCCGCCCAGATCGCGTTGCGCGCCGACGTTGGCATGCTCGCCACCGAGCTCGCCTCCAAGATCGTCGGTGAATCGCTCACCGACCAGGCCCTACAGTCGCGCGTGATCGATCGATTCCTCGACGATCTCGAGCAGCACAGCCCGGCCCCGGTCAAGGAGTCCTAATGCGAGCTGCCAGCCACGCCGCCCTGAGCGCCGCCGCCGAACGGTTCGAAGGCATCCTTGCCAACCAGGCCAGCCAGGGCATGGATTTCGCGACGGAGCTGTTCTCGATCGTCGACATGCTCGACGAATCGGCGAACCTACGGCGCGCCCTTACCGATCCCGCGCGAGATGGTCAGGACAAAGCTGACCTCGTCACTGCGGTCATCGGGGGCAAGGCATCGGGGGAGGTCACCGACCTGATCTCCGGCATGGTGCGCGCTCGCTGGTCCGACGATAAGGACCTGGCCGACGCACTGTCATCGCTTGCCGTCACCTCGACGCTAGCTAGTGCCCAGGCCCAGGATCGGCTGCTGGACGTGGAATCGGAAGTATTCCAACTGTCGCGATTGTTGACCGACAACCGCTCGCTGCGGATGGCGCTCGCGGATCGCGAACTGCCGGCAGATCAGCGTATCGGACTGGTGGAATCGCTCTTTGCCGATCGCCTCAGCCCCGAAACCCTGCTGCTTGTCCGTCGCGTCGCCGCCACCTTGCGCGGACGGACCGTGCCGCAGGCGCTGTCCGAAATCGGCGATCTCGCCGCGGCCCGACGCCAGCGCATTGTCGCGACCGTCACCACGGCGACCCCGCCCACCCAAGAGCAGATCGATCGCCTCGGCGAACTACTGCAAGCCCAGGTTGGCCAAGCCGTCCATATCAATATCGACGTCGACCCGAACGTGCTGGGAGGCATGCGAGTGCAAGTTGGCACCGACGTGGTTGACGCAACTATCCGGGCGCGCCTCGAAGAGGCCGGGCGCGCGATCAGCGGCTAGCCGGCCTAAGAACGAAACATACGTGAGGAAAGAATGTCTGAGCTGACGATCCGGCCCGAGGAAATCCGGGCTGCACTTGACAGCTTCGTGAACTCTTACGAGCCCAAGCAGGCCGTGACGGAGGAAGTCGGCCGAGTCACTCTTGCCGCCGATGGCATCGCACAGGTTGAAGGCCTGCCGGGCACGATGGCAAACGAGCTGCTGCGTTTTGAAGACGGCACGCTGGGGCTCGCCATGAACCTGGACGTACGCGAAATTGGCGTCGTCGTTCTGGGCGAGTTCACGGGTATTGAAGAAGGCCAGGAGGTGCGCCGTACCGGGGAGGTCCTTTCCGTGCCCGTCGGCGACGGTTACCTCGGCCGCGTCGTTGACCCGCTTGGCAACCCGATCGATGGACTGGGCGACATCACCGACCTGACCGGCCGCCGCGCCCTGGAGCTGCAGGCTCCCGGCGTGATGGCCCGTAAGTCCGTCCACGAGCCGCTGCAGACCGGCCTGAAGGCGATCGACTCGATGATCCCGATCGGCCGCGGTCAGCGTCAGCTCATCATCGGCGACCGCCAGACCGGCAAGACCGCCATCATTTTGGACACGATCCTGAACCAGAAGGCCAACTGGGAGACGGGCGATCCGAACAAGCAGGTGCGCTGCATCTACGTCGCGATCGGTCAGAAGGGCTCGACGATCGCCTCGGTGCGTGGCGCCCTGGAAGAAGCCGGCGCTCTCGATTACACGACGATCGTCGCCTCCCCGGCCTCGGATCCGGCCGGCTTCAAGTACCTCGCGCCCTACACCGGCTCCGCGATCGGTCAGCACTGGATGTACGAGGGCAAGCACGTCCTCGTCATCTTCGATGACCTGTCCAAGCAGGCCGAAGCCTACCGCGCCGTCTCGCTGCTGCTGCGCCGCCCGCCGGGCCGCGAAGCCTACCCGGGCGACGTGTTTTACCTGCACTCCCGCCTCCTAGAGCGTTGCGCCAAGCTCTCCGATGAGCTCGGCGGCGGCTCGATGACCGGCCTGCCCGTCATCGAAACCAAGGCCAACGACGTGTCGGCCTACATCCCGACCAACGTCATCTCCATTACTGACGGTCAGATCTTCTTGCAGTCCGACCTCTTCAACTCCGACCAGCGCCCCGCCGTCGACGTCGGTATCTCCGTCTCGCGCGTGGGTGGCGACGCCCAGGTCAAGGCGATGAAGAAGGTCTCCGGCACGCTGAAGCTCACCCTCGCGCAGTACCGCTCGATGGCGGCCTTCGCGATGTTCGCCTCCGATCTGGATCCGGCCTCGCGCCAGCAGCTCACCCGCGGTGAGCGCCTCATGGAGCTGCTCAAGCAGCCGCAGTACACGCCCTACCCAGTCGAAGACCAGGTGGCCTCCATCTGGGCCGGTACCCACGGCTACCTCGACGATGTTGAGGTCTCCGAGGTGCTGCGCTTCGAGCGCGAAATGCTGGACTACCTGCGCCGTCACACGGATGTGTTGACGACGATCGCGGAGACCGGACTGCTCGAATCCGAGACCGAAGACGCCCTGCGTGGCGCGATCGAGGACTTCCGCACGGGCTTCCTCGCCGACTCCGGCGAAACCCTGTCGGCGGATGTTGCTGCCGAAGAAGAAGAAGACGAAGCCGAGCGCACGCAAGAGCAGATCGTCCGCGGCAAGCGAGGCTGAGCATGGCAGGTTCTCAGCGGGTCTACAAACAGCGAATCAAGTCCACGCAAACCCTGAAAAAGGTGTTTCGTGCGATGGAGCTGATCGCTGCCTCCCGCATTGGTAAGGCGCGCGAGCGCGCCCAAGAGGCAACCCCCTACGCGGAGGCCCTCACCAAGGCGGTCTCGGCGGTCACGAACCACACGCATACGGACCATCCGCTCACCAAGGAGCGCCGCGACACAACGCGCGTAGCTGTCCTCGTCATTACCGCTGATCGCGGCATGGCGGGCGCCTACACCGCGAGCGTGCTGCGCGCCACCGAACGCGTCTTGGAACAGCTCGACGCCGAAGACAAGGACGTTGACCTCTACGTCACCGGCCGTCGCGGCATCGGCTACTTCAAGTTCCGCGGCCGCGAGCTCGCCGGCAGCTGGTCGGGCGAGTCCGACGCCCCCTCCTCGGAGATGGCCTCCGATATCGCCGATACGCTGCTGGAGAAGTTCTTGGCCTCGCGCGCCGACGGGGGGGTGGGCGAACTGCACGTCGTCTTTACCCGATTCAAGACGATGGTGACGCAAACCGTTGAGGTGCGTCGCATGCTGCCGCTCGAAATCGTAGAAGGCGTAGCAGCGGCAGAAACCGATGCGTTGCCGCTCTACGAGTTTGAGCCCAGCGCCGAAGAAGTCCTTGATGCGCTGCTGCCGCTGTATGTGCGCAGCCGCATCCACAATGCCTTACTGCACGCCGCGGCCTCGGAGCTCGCCTCCCGCCAGCGCGCGATGCACACGGCCACCGACAATGCCGAGGACCTCATCCGCAATTACACGCGGTTGGCCAACTCGGCTCGCCAGGCGGAGATCACGCAAGAGATCTCCGAGATCGTGTCCGGCGCGGACGCGCTGGCGTCCAGCTGAGTTTGCTAGGGGAAAAGGAACACATCATGACCGTAACTGCATCAGAAGCCGACGTGCAGACCGGCGAAGGCGAGTCCTTCGGCCGTATCGCACGCGTGATCGGCGCGATCGTCGACATCGAGTTCCCGCCGGACGCGCTGCCCGATATGTACAACGCGCTCGAAACCGAGATTGACCTGAGCGCGCAGGGCGAAGGCGAATCCGTCGTCAAGATGACGCTCGAGGTCGCCCAGCACCTCGGCGATAACTTGATCCGCGCCATCGCGCTCAAGCCCACCGATGGCCTGGTGCGCGGCGCCAAGGTGTATGACACCGGCGCTCCGATCACCGTGCCCGTCGGCGATATCACGAAGGGCCACGTCTTTAACGTGACCGGCGACGTGCTCAACCTGCCCGAGGGCGAAACCCTCGAGGTTACCGAGCGCTGGCCAATCCACCGCAAGCCCCCGGCCTTCGACCAGCTGGAGTCCAAGACCCAGATGTTCGAAACCGGCATTAAGGTAATCGACCTGCTCACGCCGTATGTGCAGGGCGGCAAGATCGGCCTGTTCGGCGGCGCGGGCGTGGGCAAGACGGTGCTGATTCAGGAAATGATTCAGCGCGTCGCCCAGGACCACGGCGGCGTCTCCGTCTTCGCAGGCGTCGGCGAGCGTACCCGTGAGGGTAACGACCTGATCCACGAGATGGACGAAGCCGGCGTCTTCGACAAGACCGCGCTCGTCTTCGGGCAGATGGACGAGCCGCCGGGCACCCGCCTGCGCGTCGCGCTGTCCGCGCTGACGATGGCCGAGTACTTCCGCGACGTGCAGAAGCAGGACGTGTTGCTCTTCATCGACAACATCTTCCGCTTCACGCAGGCCGGCTCCGAAGTATCGACGCTGCTCGGCCGCATGCCGTCGGCCGTGGGATACCAGCCGAACCTGGCCGACGAGATGGGCGCTCTGCAGGAGCGCATTACTTCGACGCGCGGTCACTCGATTACCTCGCTGCAGGCCATTTACGTGCCCGCCGATGACTACACCGACCCGGCCCCGGCCACGACGTTCGCGCACCTGGATGCGACGACGGAACTCTCGCGTGAGATTGCTTCGCGCGGCCTGTACCCCGCCGTCGATCCGCTGGCCTCGACCTCGCGTATTCTGGATCCGCGGTACGTCGGCCAGGAACACTACGACGTCGCCACGCACGTGAAGTCGATCCTGCAGAAGAACAAGGAACTGCAAGACATCATTGCGATCCTCGGCGTCGACGAACTGTCCGAAGAGGACAAGATTACGGTTGCGCGGGCGCGTCGCATCGAGCAGTTCCTCTCGCAGAACACCTACATGGCTGAGAAGTTCACGGGTGTTGAGGGCTCCACGGTGCCGCTCGATGAGACGATCGAAGCGTTCAAGCGCATCGCCGAAGGCAAGTACGACCACGTCGCCGAGCAGGCGTTCTTCAACATCGGTGGTATCGAGGACCTCGAGCGTCGCTGGTCCGAGATCCAGGAGGAGACGAAGTAGTGGCCATGAAGGTCGAGATCGTCTCTACGCATGGTTCGCTGTTTGACGGCGAGGCGGAATCGGTGATCGTGCCGGCCGCCGACGGCGATCTGGGTATTCTGCCCGGACGCCAGCCGGTGCTTGCAAACCTGCGCGAAGGCACCGTGCGGATCAAGACCGGTGGGCAGACCGAATCCTTCGACGTCGTCGCGGGTTTCGTCTCGGTCGATGACGATGTGGTGCAGGTCGTCGTCGATAACACCTAGGCAGGTGGCCCCACAGTTGTGGGGCCACCTCGCGTATGCACGATTCATTGGAAAAGACCACGTTGCGTTTTGCTTGACTGCGGATCGACACCCCCTAAGCTAGCCTTACATGATCCCCAATGGAGAGGTGAGTTCCATGAATCAAATGGTTCGAAAACTGGCGGCCGTAACGCTGACAGGTGTGATGACGTTTGCGGCGGTGGCGAACAGCTACGCAGTTTCAGCGAGCCGGTCCGGTGCTTCAGTCTGGACCAGCAACGGAGACCGTACCGTGAACGTCAAAGATACAGCCTCCGATAGCGCTGCAGCATCGGGACAATGGGTCTCAAACAAAGGGTCCTATGGCTCGGTGATGAACAAGGGGGGTTTTAATACCGTAAAGAGCCAAATTGTGGTCTCAAGTCCGGAGTGGGTTACCAAGGTCAGAGCATGTCGCACCAACGGGTGGCGTCCCATGACATGCTCGGATTACAACTCACATGATTGAGGCATAGCTTGTCGGTTGTCGTATCGAAGCTATCGAAGCGCTACGGTCCCCGCTGGGTGATTAAAGACCTGTCCTTCAGCGTGGACCGCGGCGCTTCGCTCGCCATTGTCGGACCATCGGGATCCGGTAAGACCACCCTATTGAACTGCTTGAGTGGATCGCTTAAGCCTGATGCCGGGTCAATTTGTGTCGATGAGCGCGAGATCGTCGGACTTCGTGGAAAAGCGTTGCGCGAATACCGCGCCCGCCAGCTTGGAGTGGTCTATCAACACGGAAACCTCCTGAGCGAACTCACCGCCGTCGAGAACGCTGCGTTGCCGCTGCTGGCACAGGGAGTTTCCGATCACGAACGCGCCCGCAGCCTCGTACTGGCGCTGGGCATCCCAGACCCTGACGAGCAAGCGGAGAACCTCTCCGGCGGGGAACGCCAGCGCGTGGCGCTCGCCCGGGCGCTGGTGTCGGGACCGCAGCTAGTGCTCGCCGACGAGCCTACCGGGGCGCTCGATGCGCTCACCCGCGATCGCGTCGCAGATCTCATCTTCTCGCAGTTCCGGGACCTGAATGCCTCACTCATCATCTCTACCCACGACATGGTGGTGGCCAGGATGGCCGATCATATGCTGGAACTAGAAAAGCTCTAGGTATGTGGCATATCGCGCGTTCCCTGGCTCGCCGCAACCACTATGGCCGACTCCTCACGGGTTTTCTTGTGGTGGCAAGCTTCTTGTGGACCTTCGCGGTGCTGGCGGTCGTAGCCCAGCTATCCCTGTACGACGCTGCGGCCCATCGTGTCGGCCAGTATCGGCTTGTACAGCCCGAACACCGCGATGAAGCCCAGTACTTCTATGATATCCAGCGTCGCGGATTTGCCGACGGAACGGGTTCGCTCGTCTTCACGGTAGTGCCTCGCTACGCCGATGTCCCTCCGCCGAGTTTCTTGCCGCGGGATCTCCCGTTTGGGACCATGGTGGCCAGTCCCGCCTGGCTAGCATCCCCAGAGGCGCAGCAGGGGTGGGAGATTGCTGAGCGGCGGGTCGAGGGTTTGGGCAATGTCGTGGGCTGGCCTGATGAAAAACTCGCGATCTACTGGGCAGACCCTGCTTCCGCGCGGACCGAGGCAATGGAACCGTTAGCGAGATTCGAGCAAGGGGCCGGAATCGAACTATCTGGCAGCTTCGAGTACACCAATCCCGGCCGTGAAATTGCGACCTTTGCGATGGCGATGCTCCTTCCAGGACTGCTCGCCTACGTTTCTGCCTTGCGCGTGGGATCAGGAAACCGAGCGCATCGCGTCGAGCTTTTACGCCAGCTAGGTTTTAGTCGCTCGCGAATCACGGGCCTACAACTGCTAGAGCTCTTGCCGCCGGTCGTTGGCGGAACCATGCTGGCATTTGTTGTGTTTGTGCCTTTTTTCGCGGTTCCGCACATCATTTTGCGTTGGGTTAACACGGTCGTGAGTGCGGCAGATCTCAGAGCCCATTGGCTGTGGTTCGTGGCCGCGGCAATCGGGGCCTTACTCGTGAGTATCGCACTCGTGGCGAGCCCGCTTGGACTGCGTCGGGAACGCGCGGATATCTGGAGGCCGCGAAATGCGCAGGCGCCCAAGACACTCATCTGGCAGGCCATAGCAGTGATCATATGGGGATGCCTTGGCACGATTCTCGTCGCTATAGTAAAGAGTTCCGATTGGATTCTTGCTACGCCGTTTGTGCTGATTTTCATCGTGGTCGGATTTGTCTTGCTGTTACCACTTTCGTTGCGCGCAACTCTGCGTCTCATCGCATCGCGTCAGGTCAATACATCGGCTCTGGGTCCGTTAGTTGCTGGTGCCCAGGCGCAGACCCGACCACAACCCACGGTTCGGTTCGCAGCGCGTAGTGCGGCGATCTGTCTCATCTTCCTTGTCTCTGCTATTTCGCTGCAGGCCGTCCAGTCCGACATGTCCTCGCTACAGACACAGCACGATGCTCGGATCGCCCGCTTTGCGTATTCCCCCAACGCACTTCAGGCTGCACAGCAATCCGGCGTTGTCGGCAGCCTTGTGGCCGATACCGCTCGGGCTCTTGGCGACCGGGTGTTGTTCGTGGTGCCCTCAGATGACGGCATGACGGCTGAATTGATCGGTAAGCCGGAGATCCTTCAGGACTTTGGGCTGAAACCTGGCACCTACGAGGGTACGCAATCGCTGCCACCGGATCTTGCGCGAGCGGTGACCCAGGCATCGAGCATCACCGTTGCGGCAAGCCAGCAGCTTCCTGCGAACGCCTCGTATTATTTCGTCTTGACCGACGACGCGGCCGAGCTGCGCTCGAAGGTGCAAGCAACGTTGGTTCCCGCCCCGGAGCTAATAGACCACACCCGTACGTTCGCGACTGCGATTTCCCGGGAGCTACGAAGCTATCAGGGCTTTTCTCACGTCATCGCCGTCGGCGTGGTGTTGCTCAGCGTGGCCGTGATCTTCGGTTTCGCGAGCGAACTGATTCGATTGCGACGCGCGCTGCTCGTCGTCAATGTGATGGCTGATGGGTGGCGGCGAATCTGGTCGGTCGTCTGGCGCCGCATGACGATTCCCGTGTTGATCGGTACAGGTGCGGGAATTGCCGTCGCCTTCCTGCTGGCCTTGGGAGCTCAAAACACAACGCGACCGATCGCGGACCTGCCGTGGGCCGCTGGTATCGGTGTGGTCGTTGTCGCAGCGCTGATTGCTCTGGGGGCCAGTGCGATCATTACGGTCAGTGTCTGCCGCAACCAGCGGCCCGTCGTCTTTGCGGCGAGCGACGAGGCGTAACCGCCTATACTGCTCAGGTGCGAATCCTCATCTGTAACTGTTCCGTTGACTACTCCGGCCGTCTGACCGCGCACCTGCCGATGGCCAGCCGTGTCATCATGGCGAAAAACGATGGCTCGGTGCTCATCCACTCCGATGGGGGATCGTATAAGCCGCTGAACTGGATGACGGCGCCGTGCGCCGTAAGCGAGCGCGAGGTCGAGGCGGAGGAGGCGGAAGCCGGCATTACCCAGGTGTGGACGGTGAAGAACACGAAGACCGCGGACCAGCTCGTCATCAAAATCGCCGACGTGTTTGACGATATCTCGCACGACCTGGGCGTGGACCCGGGGTTGGAAAAGGACGGGGTAGAGGCCCACTTGCAGGAGCTCCTTGCGGCGCAAATCGAGCTGCTGGGGCCCGGCCACCGGCTCGTGCGGCGCGAGTACCCGACGGCGATTGGGCCCGTCGATATTTTGGCGCGCACCCCCGAGGGCGCCGCAATCGCGATTGAGATCAAGCGGCGCGGGGAGATCGACGGCGTAGAGCAGCTCACGCGCTACCTTGAGCTGCTGAACCGGGACCCGCTGCTAGCGCCCGTCACCGGGATCTTCGCGGCGCAGGAGATCAAGCCGCAGGCGCGCACGCTGGCGCGCGATCGCGGTATCGAATGCCTCACGCTCGATTACGATGCCATGCGGGGGATCGACGACGTCGACAATCGGCTGTTTTAATTTTGGGACGTTCGGCGGACGTCTGATGTCCGATTGTGCGAGATACTGGGGCCATGGCTGCTTCCATCACGTTGCGCGGACGGGTTGTTACTCCTGACGAAGTTATTGCTGACGGGCTCGTTTCCGTTAGTGGCGATCGCCTCGAATATGCGGGCCCAGCGGAGGCGGCCCCTGAACAGCTGCGCGAGGGCGCGGAGCAGGTTTCGGGCTACATCATGCCGGGGCTCGTCGACATTCATTGCCACGGCGGCGGGGGCCAGTCCTTCCCCGATGCGCTGAACGCCGAGGACGCCAAGGTGGCGGTGCTCGCCCACCGGCGAGCGGGTACGACGTCACTGGTGGCCTCCACCGTGACGGCCGCGCCGCAGACGCTGCGCGAGCGCACCGCCACGTTGCGGGAGCTATGCGAGGCGGGGGACCTGGTCGGCATCCACTGGGAGGGGCCCTTCATCTCCTGTGAGCGCTGCGGTGCGCAGGACCCGGCGCTCATCATCCCGCCCGATCCCGAGCTCACCCGGGAACTGTGCGAGATTGCCGGCCCGTACGCATTCACGATGACGATCGCGCCGGAAAAGGCGCTTGTCGCCGGTGATGGTGGCGTTGCCGATGTGCTGATCAACGCCGGGGCGCTGCCGAGTTTCGGGCATACCGATGCCGGGCCCGTCGAGACTGAACAAGCCCTGCGCGATGCGGCGGCACGGCTCAAGAATTCCCCCGCGGCGCGCTCGGCTCGCGCCACTGCCACGCACCTGTTTAACGGCATGCGTCCGATCCACCACCGCGACCCGGGGCCGATCACCGCGATGCTCTCGGCCGCGGAGCGTGGGGAGCTCGTCGTCGAACTCATCGCCGATGGCGCGCACCTGAGCCCGGAGCTCGTACGGCACGTCTACGAGCTGCTGGGGCGCGAGGCATGTGTTTTCGTCACGGACGCAATGGCGGCTGCGGGCATGCCCGATGGGCAGTATCGCCTGGGTTCGCAGGACGTTACCGTCGCGGACGGGGTCGCGCGCCTGACCGGCGGCAACTCCATTGCTGGCGGTACCTCGCGCCTCATCGAGCAGGTGCGGCTCATGGCCGGCGCCGGCATCCCCCTGGTGGACTGCGTGTACATGGCCGCGACGGGCCCCGCGGTGGTGCTCGGGCGCGATGACATTGGCGAGCTGGCGGCCGGGGCTCGAGCTGATCTCCTTATTGTGGACGACGAGCTAGCGCCGGTGCGCGTCTACCACGGCGGCGAACTCGTTTCCTAGCGGGCTATCCTGGAGCCGAGAGGCGAAAGGACATCACCCGCTATGACTTCCATCGAACTTCCCGACTCCTTTGTCTGGGGTGCGGCAACCGCCGCCTACCAAATTGAGGGGGGTGCGGCCGAAGGTGGGCGCACGCCTAGCATTTGGGATACGTTCAGCCACACCCCGGGCAACGTCGCCAATGGCGACACGGGCGACGTCGCCGCCGATCATTACCACCGCTGGGAACACGATCTTGATCTGGCCGCCGAGCTCAAACTGGATGCCTATCGGTTCTCGATTTCTTGGTCGCGCGTCATGCCCGGCGGGCGTGGCGAGCTGAACCCGGAGGGCGTGGCGTTCTATCGTGCGCTGCTGCAGGGGATCCGCTCGCGCGGGATGCTTCCAGTCGTCACGCTCTACCACTGGGACCTGCCGCAGGAATTGCAGGATGCCGGTGGTTGGCCGGAGCGTGAGACGGCCTATGCGTTTGCGGACTATGCGCGGGCGATGGCGCGCGAGTTCGGCGATCTGGTCCACACCTGGACGACGCTGAACGAGCCGTGGTGCACTGCCTTCTTGGGGTACGGTTCGGGCGTTCATGCGCCCGGAATCACTGATCCGGCCGCGGCGCTTGCTTCCGCTCACCACCTCAACGTGGCGCACGGCTTGGCGGCGCGCGCGATTCGCGAGGAGCTGGGTGATGATGCCCGCGTCTCCATTACCTTAAACATCCACGTCGTTGATCCGGCCGATGAAGAGCGGGCGGCCGATCACGAGGCGGCAGAGAAGGTAGCGCTCGTCGGCAACAAGATCTTTTTGGGGCCACTGTTAGACGGCACGTACCCGCCGGCGCTGCTCAGCCAGACGCGCCACCTTACTGATTGGTCCTTCATCCAACCGGGCGACGTCTCGATCGCGCGGGTGCGGCTGGACGTTCTTGGCGTGAATTACTATTCGACGTCGCGGGTGCGCAAGGGCGATGGCGGAGGGCACGGCGTCGGGCACGGCGGCGGGGTGGGCAGCCCGTGGCCGGGCTGCGAGGACGTTGAGTTCCTTGAACCCGAAGGTGAGCTCACCGCGATGGGGTGGAACATTGAGCCGCGCGGACTCTACGACCTGCTCGTCGCTCTCGATACGGCCTATGAGGGACTGCCGCTTGCGGTGACGGAAAACGGCGCGGCCTTTGACGACGTCGTGGGCGAGGATGGCCGGATCCACGACGAGCGGCGCGTTGCTTACCTACAAGCGCACCTTGCGGAAGTCTCGGCGGCCGTCGCAGACGGTGCGGATGTGCGCGGTTATTTCGTGTGGTCGCTGCTTGATAATTTTGAGTGGGCCTACGGGTATGACAAGCGCTTTGGCATCATCCACGTCGACTATGGGACCCAGCAGCGGCGCCTGAAGGACTCGGCGCGGTTCTACGGGGATCTCGTAGCCTCGCATCGCGAACGCAGCGGGCCCGTCCAGCTCGAGGACGCCTGGGTGCAGCGCGGCTGGACGCGCCCGGCAGCATCCGATAGCGAGACGAAGGACGCGCGGCGGCGCCGCCGGCGGCTGCGCGAGCTGTTCGGACGCCGATAATGGCTCGACGCTCAAGTAAGCGGAACTATCGCGCCGCGCACGTTCCGCTCAATATGGATCGGCTACGTTCGGTGGCGCGGGAAGAGGCCGGACCCGGCGGACGCTACCAGGTCCAGGAGACCAAAGCCGGCGAGAATTCCTACGTCTGCCCGGGCTGCGGGGGCTCGATTGCCGCCGGTACCTGGCACGTCGTCGCCTGGCCCATCGACTCCCTGCTCGATGGAGGGGTGCGTGCTCGCAGGCACTGGCATAGTGGATGTTGGAAAGCACGTTTTGGGCGCTCACGCACCTTGTAGGGGAGAGAAATCTGCATGAATGGCCTCGGAGTTCAGGAGCACGGACCACGGCGGGGCATACCGCTTGTCCTGCTGCACGCCTTCCCATTCGATCACCGGATGTGGAATGACGTCATTGATGAGCTGTCCGATATGTGGACGATCGCGATCGATGCGCCCGGTTTCGCCGATTCCGCATCGCCGCGCATCCTGATGGAACGCGTGGAGCCGGGAGTTTATGGGCTGGAGATGTTCGCGGACTCCGTCGCGACCCTGCTGGCGAAAAGAGGCATCGACAAGGCTGTGATTGCGGGCGTTTCGATGGGCGGGTACACGGCGCTTGCGATAGCGGAGCGGCACCCGGACCTCGTGGCCGGCCTCGCGTTGATTGATACGAAGGCGAGCCCGGATGACGATGTTGCAGCCGAGAACCGCCGCACGATGGCGGATGAAGCGTCACGAGGGATCTCCACGGGCCTTCGCCACATGGCCGGCAAGGTGCTGTCCGATGAAACGGGAGACGAACGACCCGCAATGTACACACAGGTCGTCAAATGGATCGGGCAGGCGCCCTTTGCAGGAATCGCGTGGGCACAGAAATCAATGGCCGACCGCCCTGGCCGACTGCATGTGCTCGAAGGACTTGATGTGCCCGCCGTCGTTATTCGTGGCGAACACGATGATTTGTCTACGCAGTCTGACCACCAGGAAATGGCGGATGCGCTCGGGTGCGAGCTCGTGACGATTGAGCACGCTGGGCACCTCTCACCATTCGAGCAGCCGCAAGAGGTAGCCGGCGCGCTACGGGAGTTGATGGCGCGCGTGAACTAGCGCCGTAACCGGGGATGCCGGATAGGGCGCTGGGCAGCGTCAATCGTGACTGGAGGGATGGCTTCGGGCACGCCGTCGTCGGCCATTCGTATCGTCCAGTGGTGGGGATCGCCAGGTGGATGTTGGCACAGGGCGTGGTGCAAGACGCACAGGGCAGCGAGGTTGTGCGCGGAGGTAGGGCCGCCGTCTTTGAAGGCCCGGATGTGGTGGAGCTCGCAGCGTGCGGGTGGTATATCGCAGTAGGGAAAGACGCAGCCGCCATCGCGGGCTAGGAGGAATGCGCGTAGGGCGCCCTTCGCGAGGCGGCTGGTGCGCCCCTGGTCGTGAGGATTGGTTTGCGGGCCTCGGCTCCGGCTGGCGGGCGTGGCTCCGAGGAGCGTGGCCCATCCGGCTAGGCGGTCGCTGGTAGGGGACATGGGAGTCTCCTAGGGCAATATCGAAAAGCGGCTCGGGGCCGCCGTCGCGGGGAGGCTGTGAGGGGCCGCCACCGTGAGGAGGCTGTGAGGGGCCGCCGTGATTTGGGGGCTGTGGTGGTCCGCCGTGGGAGGGCCCGCCGGTGTTGAACGCGCGGTGGAGAGCATCGACGAGTCGGACCCGCAAGGGGCGCGGCTGTGCGCCCGCAGCTTGGAGGGCGCGCCTAATTTTCTCGGCCTCCTTCAGCCATGCAGGCCCGATGGCCTTCCAGTCGGCTTCGTCGAAATGGGCGGCGAGGTCGGTGCCCCATTCGACGCGACCCTGGCGGTGACGGAAATTGATGCCGCGGGCTGCTTTGGACTTACGGCGCTGGATCTGGTCATAGCGCTGAGCCTGCTGTTTCGCCGTCTCGTCGAGGTTATTGATGAGTTCTTGGCAGCGGCGCGAATAGTCGTCGGGCTGCGGGTTGGTGGCGGTCTCGATGAGGAGGTATGTGAGGCCCGTGAGCTCAGAATCGGTGACAAAGTAGCGGACTTTGCGCAGTGTTGCGAGTGCCGTTCGCGCATTGTCGAAGGAGATTTCTTGCTTGCCGGCGGCGATAAATACCTCGGGGTACTGGGCGATGTCTCGGGCGCCGAGCACGATATTTTGGGCTTTCTTGGATGGGATGCGGCGCTGTTCGCACACGGCGTCTTGCATCGTCTTGCCGTCGGGACGGGCGGCCTTTTTCTCGTCTGCGGCGGCAATTGCTAGCGGCAGCGCAGCCTCATTGGTGGCACGGATCTTCTCGTGCGCATAGAAGGCGCGCATGTGCTCGGCCTTGGTTTTGACTTTCCAGCCGTCGCGCAAACCTGCAGCATACAGCTGCGAGATTGCTTCCAAGGCGTCAATGGGCAGCGGCTCGCCCGGCTTGATGCCGAGCCGACTAAGGAGCGTGGTGCTGTCCATAACGGCAGTAGACCACGCTTGGGCAGGCTACGGCAGGGGGTGTGGATAACTGAGTGCCTCGCGGATGGCTGGGATGCGTTCGCAGTAGGCGGTAAGAAGTGCGTCGGCGGCGTCCACCGAGTCGACGAGGGGGTGGGTGCCAAATGCTCGGGCGGCGAGCTCATAGTCGCCGTGTTTCGTCGCGGAAAGCAGCAGGGCGTCGCATTCCTTAATGGCGAGCATCAGCGCGAGCATGTCGCCGCGGGCGGGTGCGATGGGCCAGGGGTGGGCGCCTCTCGCATCGACGTGGCAGCCGACTTCGATTACGGCGTCGTTGGGGAGGCCCGGGATGATCGGGGCGCCGTCAGGGGTGTCCGTGTTACCGACGTTCAGGATCATCGTGGCGGGTTCGTCGTGAAGGAAGGCGGTCATTGCGTCAAGGGCTACTTCCTGATAGCCGCCCTGCTCGATCTCGGCGGTTTCGCGCGCGTACCGATCTTCGGGTGCGCGGCCCTCGGCCATGTAGGAGGCATCGCGGGCGGCGCGGGTGCGGTTCCACAGCTCGTACGGGTGCTCCTCGTGGGTGCACAGCTCGTAGAAGTGGTGTTGCTGGGCGGCCAGGAATTGACCGCGGGTTTCGCTGGCGCTGATGGCGGCAAGCGCTTCGCGGTGGCGGTAGTAGTAAAAGAGGTACTCGTTCGGCAGGGCGCCGACGCGCGAGATCCACTGCGTCCCCATGAGCTGGGCTTCTTCGAGCGTGCCGAGTCTGGCCTCATCGCTAAGGAGTTCGGGCAGCCGGTCCGCGCCGTCGACGACGAGGGAACGCAGCCAGCCGAGATGGTTCAACCCGAGGTAGTCGAAACTGCCCGATGTCGCTGGCGCTAAATCGAGGGCGGAGCGGGCGCGGCGCAACAGCGCAATCGGGGTGTCGCAGATGCCGACAACGCGAGGGCCGAGGTACTCGCGCATGGCCTGGGTGATGACGCCGGCGGGATTGGTGAAGTTGATCGTCCAGGCGTCGGGCGCGACGTCGGCGATGGTGGCGGCGATATCGCGCGCGACGGGGATGGTCCGTAGCGCGTAGGCCATGCCCGCGACGCCGACCGTTTCCTGGCCGAGGAAGTCGTGCTCAAGGGCGGTCAGTTCGTCGATGACGCGGCCCTCGACGCCGCCGGGACGCACCGCTACAAAAATGACGTCGGCTCCGATGAGCCCCGCGGCGAGGTCATTCGTCGTCGTGAGCTCGAGATCGAGGTGGGGACTGGAGCGCAATTGATCGGTGACGATGGCCCGCATGGCGGCAAGGCGATCGTCGTCGACATCGATCAACGTCAGCCGCGAGAGGCGAAGGGTGCGGTGGGAGGTGGTGAGCGCGTGGACGATGAGGGGGACGCGAAAGCCCCCGCCGCCGATGATGGCTAGGTGCGTCATGCTTCCAGGCTAACGGTAGCCTGGTCGGGTGAAGGCTTCGCCGCACTTTGACGTGCTCCTGACGGGTCCGCTGTTCCTCGACATCGTGTTCACCGGGCTGCCGCATCCGCCGCGCGTGGGCACGGAGGTGTGGGCCGAGGGGATGGGTACGCTGCCGGGCGGGATTGCGAACCTCGCCGTCGCCTGTGCGCGGCTGGGGCTCACCTCGGCGCTCGCGACGAGTTTTGGCGATGATGCGTACGGCCAGTGGTGCGCGAAGATTTTGACCGAGGAACGCATCGACCTGTCGCGCTCGCGGATCACGCCCGGCCTGCACACCAACGTCACCGTCAGTTATGCGTGTGCGGGCGATCGCACGATGATCACGCACGGGCATCCGCTCGATGTCACGACCGACGAGCTGATTGGTCCGGTGCCGCACACCGCCGCCGTCGCGATGGATCTCACGCCCGAGCGGGCGGGGGAGCTGTGGTGGCGGGTGGCGGCTAATCGCGGGGCGAAGATTTTTGCCGACGTTGGTTGGGACCCGGAGGAGGAGTGGGACCCGGGGCTGCTCGCGCCGCTGTCCTCCTGCTATGCGTTCACGCCCAACGAGGTTGAGGCGATGGCCTATACCGGCACGAGTGAGCCGCTGCTGGCGGCGCGGGCGCTGGCCGAGCGGGTCCCGCTCGCCGTCGTCACGTGTGGTTCCAAGGGGGCGATCGCGGTCGATTCCTCGACGGGCGAGGAGGCGAGCGCGCCGGCGCTCGCGGTGGATGCGATTGACCCGACGGGTGCGGGCGACGTTTTTATCTCGGGGTTGATGGCGGCGAACCTCGCGGGCAGGCCGCTTGGGGAACAGCTCGCCTTTGCGACCTTGGTTTCTTCGCTCGCGGTCCAACAGTTCGGCGGCTCCCTTGCCGCGCCGGGCTGGGGCGACCTCGTGGATTGGAATGCCTGCCGCGAGCGTGGGCAGTTCGGCTCCGAGGTCGCCGAGCGTTACGCTTTCTTGCCCGAACTGTTGCCGAAAACTCAGTGCGCACAGGTCCGCCGGGCCGATGCCACGATTGCGCGGCTGTCCGATGTCGGATCGAACTCGGCCCGGCGGTCCGGGATGCGGTTTACTTCACGTCGTCGTCGACCCAGTCGAAGGTCTTCGTGACCGCCTTCTTCCACAGCCGGTAGGTGCGCTCGGCTTCGTCCTCGTCCATCTTCGGGCTCCAGCGGCGATCCTCGGCCCAGTTGTCGATGACGTCCTGTTCACCTTCCCAGAATCCGACGGCGATGCCGGCCGCGTAGGCCGCGCCGAGGGCGGTGGTCTCCGCGATCTTGGGACGTACGACGTCGACGCCCAAAATGTCGGCCTGGAACTGCATGAGCAGCTCGTTTTCGATCATGCCGCCGTCGACCTTCAATTCGGTGAGCTCGACGTCGGAGTCCTGCGCCATCGCCTCTTGGACCTCGCGGGTCTGGAATGCCGTGGCTTCCAGTGCCGCCCGCGCGATGTGGCCCTTGTTGACGTAGCGGGTCAGGCCGACGAGCGCGCCGCGCGCATCGGACTTCCAGTAGGGCGCAAACAGGCCCGAGAAGGCCGGCACGAAGTAAGCGCCGCCGTTGTCCTCTACCGTCTTAGCGAGTTCTTCCACTTCGGGAGCGGAGGTGATGATGCCGAGGTTGTCGCGCAGCCACTGGATGAGTGAACCGGTGACGGCGATCGAACCTTCGAGTGCGTAGATGGCGTCGTTGTCGCCAATCTTGTAGCACACGGTGGTGAGGAGGCCGTTTTCGGAGTGCACGATGTCGGTGCCGGTGTTCATGAGCATGAAGTTGCCGGTGCCGTAGGTGTTCTTGGCCATGCCGACTTCGAAACACGCCTGGCCGAAGGTCGCGGCCTGCTGGTCGCCGAGGATGCCCGCGATCGGCACGTCGGTGAGCAGTCCTTGGCGACGGCCCTTGCCGTAGACCTCGGAGGAGGACTTGATTTCGGGCAGCATCGACATGGGGATGCCCATGTCGGAGGCAATATTCTCGTCCCAGTCGAGGGTTTTCAGGTCCATCAACATGGTGCGCGAGGCGTTCGTGACGTCGGTGATGTGCACCCCGCCCTCGGTACCGCCCGTCATGTTCCACAGCACCCAGGTGTCCGTGGTGCCAAAGAGCAGATCGCCGGCTTCGGCCTTCTCCTTCGCGCCCTCGACGTTATCGAGGATCCACTTGACCTTGGGGCCAGCGAAGTAGGTAGCAAGCGGCAGACCGCAGATCTCCTTGTACTTCTCCGCGCCCTCGTCGCCGGCAAGTTCCTTGACGATCTTGTCGGTGCGCGTGTCCTGCCAGACGATGGCGTTGTAGACCGGTTCGCCCGTGTTCTTGTCCCACACGACGGTCGTTTCCCGCTGGTTGGTGATACCGACGGCGGCGATTTCGTCGCGGTTGGTTTGCGCCTTGGACAGGGCAGTGGCGACGGCTTCGCGGACGTTGTCCCAAATTTCTGCCGGGTTGTGCTCGACCCAGCCCGCGCGCGGGAAGATCTGCTCGTGTTCGTATTGGCCGACAGAGACAATCTGGCCGGAGTGGTCAAAGATGATGGCACGCGAAGAGGTGGTGCCTTGGTCGATTGCGAGGACGTATTTCTTTTCCGTCATCGGTTTTCCTTTCACGTCGTTGTGGCGTGGATTCTAGGTTAGAAGACTATGGGCGCGACGAGACCGGCAATGACACCGCCGATCATGGGGCCAACGATCGGCACCCAGGAGTAGCCCCAGTCCGAGTCGCGCTTGCCGGGGATCGGCAAGAGCTGGTGGACGATGCGGGGGCCGAGGTCACGAGCCGGGTTGATTGCGTATCCCGTCGGGCCGCCGAGGGAGGCACCAATGGAAAGCACGAGCAGACCAACGCCGAGTGCGCCAAGCCAGCCGAGATCGACCTTGGCG
Source organism: Bowdeniella massiliensis (assembly GCF_023634005.1). Classification (NCBI taxonomy): domain Bacteria; kingdom Bacillati; phylum Actinomycetota; class Actinomycetes; order Actinomycetales; family Actinomycetaceae; genus Bowdeniella; species Bowdeniella massiliensis. The sequence goes on along the minus strand of NZ_JALIQR010000011.1, from coordinate 54,400 downwards.
AGTCCGGAGGCCTCACCCGCAGGAGCAATCGACAAGACGACGAAGACGAGCACGAAGGTGCCGATGATTTCCGAGACGGTATTCCACAGCGGGTTACGGATTTCGGGGGCCGTCGCAAACGTTCCGAGTTTCAGCGATGGATCGCAGTCCTCGTCGTAGTGCTTCTTGTACGTCATCCACGCTAGGACCGCGCCGATCATGGCGCCAAGGACCTGCGCCATCATGTAGATCGCGGTGGCGGCGAAGTTCGTGGGGATGCCGGGGACGTATTCGGAGGCGCCGGAGGCCAGAATCCCGATGGTGACCGCGGGGTTGAGGTGGGCGCCGGACTTGAAGGCGACGAGGACACCGGCAAACACACCGAGTCCCCATCCCCAGTTGATGAGCAGCCAGCCCGTGCCATGCCCCTTGGTTTTGGGGAGCAACGTATTGGCGACGACGCCGACACCCAGCAAGATCAGGGTGGCGGTGCCGAGGAGCTCTGAGAGAAAAATCGTGCCGAGGGTGGTTTCCATACATGGGCCTTTCGGTACGCCCCGGCTGCGGTGCCGGGGCGGTCGGTGCGGGGCAACGCCCCCATCACCTATTTCTTGCTGATGGGAGCGAGCGGCCGCAGTTCGCTGGCATCATTGCGGGCGACGCTGGCTTCGGCGTCCGTCGTGGCAAGTTCGGCGGCATCTTCGGCCGCCATCGCCTGCCGGTAGTTGGACTTCTCGAGTTCAATCTGGTCCTCGTCCCACCCCAGCAAGGGGGCGACGAGGTCGGCGAATTCGTCGAGCGAGCTGACGCCTCGGTCCCGCGTTTCGAAGTTCAGGCGGACCCGGTGGCGGAGGATGTCCTCCAGGTGGAGTGCGCCTTCGTGCGTCACCGCGTAGACGACCTCGGCCTTGAGGTACCTCGGGGCCGAGGTCGTGGGGACGTTGAGTTCCGGATGCTCGTCGATGAGTGCGGTGAGCTCATCGAGGGCGGACCCGTAGCGGTGCAGCAGGTGCTGCGCTCGCGCCTTGTCCCAGCCGTATTCTTCGGCGAGGCGGGGGGCGAGACGTTCATAGGCGTCGAAGCCTTCGGCTCCGATCAGCGGGGTGTGCTCCGTAATGGAGGGGCGGGCCTTGGCCTTGTCGCCGAGGGCGAAATCGACGGCGTCTTCAGCCATGACTCGGTACGTCGTGAGCTTGCCGCCCGCGATTGCGGTGAGGCCGTCGGCGGGACGGGTCACCGTGTGTTCGCGCGAGACCTTCGTCGACTTTGATTCATCCATCGTGCCGGGCTGCAGCAGGGGACGCAGGCCCGCAAACGTGCCGATAATGTCGTCCTCGGTGAGGTTGGAGGCCAGCACGTCGTTGGCGTGATCGAGGACGTATTCGATATCGCGTTTGGTGGCGACGGGGTGCTGGATGTCCTCGTGCCAGGGGGTGTCCGTCGTGCCGATGACCCAGTAGTCGGGCCACGGGATGATGAACAGCACGGACTTTTCGGTGCGCAGGAACAATCCCGTATCGCCCTTGATGCGGTCTTTGGGAACGACGATGTGGATGCCCTTGGAGGCAAGGACTTTCAGGCCGCCGGTGCCGCCGGACATGTCCTGGGTTTCCTGGGTCCACACGCCAGTGGCGGCGATCGTTTCGCGCGCCTTGACCGTGTAGTCCTTGCCGGTTTCCAGGTCCTTGATGACGGCGCCAGTGACGCGGCCCGAACCATCGGTCGTCATGGCGGTGACCTGGGCGCGGGAGGCGGCGTGCGCGCCGTATTTGGTGGCGGTGCGCACCAGGGTTAGGACGAGGCGGGCGTCATCGACTCGGGCATCGTAGAACTTGATGGCGCCGATCAGAGCGCCGTCTTTTACGTCGGGAAATTGTTCCAGTGCGCCCTTCTTCGACAGGTGGCGCTGCATCGGCACCGTCTTGTGCCCGCCGGATCCGAGCAGGGCGAGGGCGTCGTACATGCCGACGCCGACAGCAGAGTAGGCGCGTTCAATGACGGGGGTTTTGAGCGGCCAGAGGAAGGGCTGGGCGTGCACGAGGTGCGGGGCGAGGCTGGAAAGGAGGAGGCCCCGCTCCTTGAGGGCTTCGGCAACGAGTTTGAAATCGAGGTTGTACAGGTAGCGCAGGCCGCCGTGCACCAGTTTGGAGGATCGCGAGCTCGTGCCCGCCGACCAGTCCTGGGCTTCGACGATGCCGACCTTGAGCCCGCGGGTTGCGGCGTCAAGTGCGATGCCAGCGCCGGTAACGCCGCCGCCGATCACGAGGATGTCTAGTTCGTCCGCGGCCATGGCATCAAGCGATGCGGTGCGGGTCTCGGCGGTCAAGCGGGAGGAAGACACGGGCTGCTCCATTCGTCGTTGAGTTTCAGTAGTGTCGTTATGTTTCATGGTCCTGGCTTGATGAAACAGCGGCAACTTCCTGCACATGTGTGCATAGACTTGACGACATGGTGGACAACTGTCGCGAGGATCTTTACCGAGTTGCGCAGATGTATTACGTCCAGGACGAGAAAATGGCGACGATCGCCGGCGAGTTAGGGGTCTCGCGTTCCACCGTCTCGCGGATGCTGAAAACGGCTCGGGAAACCGGGATCGTGCGAATCTCGCTCTCGCCGCTCACCTCGGTGGCCTCGCGCCTATCGCGTCAGCTCGGCGAAGAGTTCGGAGTACGGGCCGACGTCGTGCCGGTGCGGGCATCGCGTCCAGACCATGTGCTGCTCGATGCGGTGGCCAAATTGGCGGCCGAACGCCTCCAAGAGGCCGTCACGCCGGGCACCACGATTGGCGTGGCGTGGGGGACGACGCTATCTGCCGTCGTCAAATTTCTGCAGCCGCAACCTACCGACGATGTCCATATCGTCCAGCTCAATGGGGCTGCGAACTCCTCGACGTCGGGAATCCCGTACGCGGCCTCGATTGTCTCGCAGCTCGCGGCCGCCTTCAGCGCCGATGCGATGTTCTTTCCCGTTCCGGCGTTCTTTGACTATGCCGAAACGCGCGAGGCGATGTGGCGCGAACGCAGCGTGCGGCGCGTGCTTGCGGCGCAGGCGACGTGTGATCTCGCGGTTTTCGGCGTCGGCGCGATCAGTGGGCGGGCGGGCTCGCACGTCTATCGGGCGGGATATTTCGATTCGGATGCCGACCGGTTGTCGATCCTGCGCGAGGGCGTCGTCGGGGATGTGTGCACCGTGTTATTGCGTCGCGATGGCAGCTACCTCGACATCGAGCTGAACAAACGTGCGACGGGCCCGAACCCGGAGCAGCTGCAAATGATCCCGCGTCGGCTGTGCATCGTCGCTGGCGAGGCGAAGGCTGTGCCGGCGCTCGCGGCGTTGCGGGCGAATGCGGCGACCGACCTCGTCATCGACGAGCGAACGGCCCGTCTCGTGCTGTCGTTGGCGCGCGGCACAAACTAGGGGCGCAAGAGGTTGGCGAGGGCGTCGGCCAGGTCCAGACTCTCGCCATCGCGGCCGCCAGCCCCGACGACGAGGGGCGGATCGCTTGGTTGTGGCCGATAACCGCGCATCCGATCGGCGAGATTCAGCCGAGCGGTAAGGACGTAGAAATTGCCGTCGGTATCAATCCCGACGCTACGATCACTCTTGAGGTACCAGCCGGTAAGGCCCGTTCGCGCGCTGCCGCGCCCCGAATAGTCGCTCACCCGTAGCGGCTCGGCGGCCCGCCCGGCTTCGCGGGCGCGGGAGAGAAAATCCTGGATCAGCTCGCGGGCGCGCTGGCTCTCGCGTGCCTTGGTCGCGGCGAGGCGGTCCGCGTGGATACGGGCCGCCTCGCGACGTTGTTCGGACCAGGAGGTCATTGCTTCTCGACGGGGGAGAGGACCTGGCGGATCTCGTTTAGGTAGTCCGCGACTTCTTCGCGGCGACGCGTGAGTTCGCCAATCTCGGTGCGCGCGCGGGCAAGATCTTCTTCACCGCGGATTCGGCCGTCTTCGCGCAGCCGCGTCGCTTCGGCTTCGGCGTCCTTAATAATGGCGCTCGCGGCCTCGCGTGCTTCGGCCCGGCGCGAGTCGGCTTCCGTCGTCGCCTCACGAAGGATCTGTTCGGCCTGGTCCATCGCGTCCTTCACGCGCTGGGCGGCTTCTTTGAGCAGCTCATCGATTTCGCGCCGCGCCTCAGTTTCTTCTGAGCGCCACAAAGCGAGCTGTTCGCGATGGGCGGATTCGGCTTCGTGCTGGCGAGTTTCGATCTCGTTAATGGCCTCGGTTCGAATCGCGGCGAGTTCGGCGGTGAGTCGGTCGCGTTCGGCCTGCAGTTCGGTATCGAGCTCGGCGCGCTGGCGGGCAAGGTCGGTGGCGGTCTCTGACTTTAGGGACGCGAGCTCGGCCTCAACGTCGGCGCGCTGTTGGGACAGCTCCTGGCGCACCTGGGCGCGCTCCTGTTCCAGCTTGCGAGTCGTGAGCTTGCGTTCCTGCTCGGCGCGCGCCTGGGCATCGTCAACGGTGGCTTTCGCACTCGCCTGAGCTGAGGCGGTGAGGTCGGCAGCTTCCTGCCTGGCCGCTTGTAGGGCTGCGGCCGCCTCGGAGGATGCCCGCGATTCAAGGGCGTCGGCCTGGGCCCTGGCTCGCGCCAGTCGCGCCTCGGCCTGTTCGGCCGCGGAGCGAACCAGCTCTTCGGATTGGGTTTCGGCTTCCGACAGGAGCCGCGCGACGCGCGAACCGAGGCCCGAATATGTGGGCTTCTTACGTTCGGCCAGCTCAGCGCGGGCGGCCGCCAATTCCGATGCCAGCGCCATATTGCGGCGATCGAGTTCTCCCACCTCGGTTCTCACCTCGCTGACCTGTGCCTGTAGATCAGCCAGGTACTGGTCAACGGGCGCCTTGTCGTATCCGCGGCGAACGACCGGGAATACGGGCGGTGTTGGTGAGGTGGTCATGGGTGGCTCCCCTTCTGCCAAGCGACTTCTGTCTTTATGCTACCCGCGGGGCTCACCGACGTGTCATCACGCACGTTGGACAGCAAAATCGCGCATCTTAGGCGACAGTGCGAGACAATATGGTCTACCCTTCTAGGCGTACTTGCCCACGACAAAGGACATCCGAGTGACACGACGCATCGTTCCTATCATCCTGGCGTCGCTGGGAGTGCTGGCCATCATTGCCGGGATTCTCGCCGGAACCATATTCAAAGAATCGGACACCGTCGCCATTGACGTGCCAGCGTCCTCCGAACCGGCTCTGATCGCCGGGCCCGGGGTCCTGCCACAAGTCAACGACACCGTCGAGGTCACAGCGAGCTCAGATGGCGATCCCATTGTCTTGGCGCTGGCTCCCATGGCCGATATCCAGGCGTTCGTGAAGGGTGCCGCATATCGCGAACTCCAGGGGCTAAGCGACTGGGACACGATGTCGATCAAGACTGAGGAGGCCGCGCCCGCTGAGGGTGAGGAGCCAGTGACGCTGCCCAATCCCGCGAGCGTTGACCTCTTTACTGAGGTGCGGACAGCGGAAAACACCCTGACGTGGACGATCGATGACCCGGATCACTCGCTGGGCTTCCTCGCGACAACCGACGGCACAAAACCTGCGCCGGCCCTGACCCTAAAGTGGTCTCGTGATGTCGCTACCCCCTTGATGTGGCCCCTTATCATCGGTGGTCTCGTGGCGCTGGCCCTTGCCGCGGTAGCGGCCCTGTGGGCCCGGAACCGCGTCCGTCGGCTGCGCGCGCCGCGTCCCGATGACGGCGAAACTGAAGTGATCTACCTGCCGCCGCTGACGTCGCAGGAAACCGAAGGTTTGACGCGGCGTGAGATCCGGGAGCGGGAGCGCGAACGCGAACGCGATGCCCTGCAGGCCGCGCGGCGCGAAGGCCGCAAGAACGTTACCGTTGTCACCTCCCACGAAATCCCCGTCATCGAGGAACCGCTGCTGGAGCAGAACATCTCGCGGCTTACCGAAACCGCGATGGCTGGCGGCGCCATGGTGATCCCGTTCGCTCCTGGAGCGGACGAGATTCGCGAAAGCGCCACGGAAGAAAACAAATACGCCCCTGAGGGTGCGGCGCAGATCTCGCTGGAAGAAGACTCTGAGCGCGAAGAGAAGGCTGCGGCTACCGCCGGCGCACTCGGCGCCCTTGTCGTTCCCGCAGTATCGGGGCAGAGCGACGAAGAGCCAGCCGCCTCCGCGCTCAGCAGCACGGATGCCGAGGGTCTATGGCCGGAAGCCGATGAAGAGCTGTGGCCGGAATCGGATGACCGCACGTGGCGCGACGAGTGGGATTTCCCCGCGAACGAAGGCGAGGACACACGAGCATGAAATCGATCAAGACCATTGTGAGCCCCGTACTCGCGGGCCTGCTAGCTGTTTCCCTGGCGTCGTGCGCGAGCACGCCCGTGCCAGAGGTGAGCCCCGGCGCCACCTATGACGGTCCGGCGCTGACGGAAGAGCGCTTCACCACGGCGCTGAAGGACGCCGAAAAAGTCCTCGCGGAAGGTGATGCGGCCAAGGACGGCGAAAAACTCAGTGCTCGCTTCGCTGGTGACGCCCTCGCGGCCCGCACGGCCGCCTACACACTCGCGACGAAAACCGACGGCGCCAAGGCTCCCACCCCGCTGAGTTTCACGCCGCAGGTGACACTGCCGGCTATCACTGATTCGTTCCCGCGCTACGCCGCTGTCATCACTCAGGTGCCGGAAGGACAAACGAGCCCCGTCCTGCTCACGATGACCCAGGCCGATGCGCGCCAGAACTACCACGTTGACCATTGGGCCAGGCTCTTCCCGGGCGTAACGTTCCCTGACCTGCCGGCCGCGGCGACCGGAACTGAGTTCCTTGCGCCCGATGATTCGAGCCTGAAGCAAACACCAAGCGCGGCCGTCGCCGCCTACGCTAGGGCGATCAATGAGCCGGATAGCGAGGAAGCTAAGTCGCTAGGCAATGACCCGCTGCGCACGCAGATCACCGAAACCGTCACCGCGCTAACGGAGTCATTGGCCGAAGTTGGTGAAGCCAGCTGGAAGGCGGGCTCGCCCACATCCGAGCCCGTCGCCTTCCGTACGGCTGACGGGGGAGCCGTCGTCGTGGGAACAATCCCCACCGTCTTGACGTTGAAAAAGACAGTCGCCCGCTCGACGCTGACCGTCTCGGATGACCTCGCGGCGCTCGCGGGGGAGGATCCGGTTGAGGACCAGTTGAAGGCGAGCTATCAGGTAATGATCGCGCTTTACGTTCCGGCAGCCGATGCCGCCGACGCGGCTACCCGGCCGCTTGGGGGCGAGCAGACGCTCATGAGTGCCAAGCGCGGGGAATAGAAGGAGACAGCGTGTCGCTACCGAATACGTCAGGCATCGTCGATTTGGGGGCGCTCGCGCCCCAGCAGCCCCAGCAGCAGGCCGCAACTGGCGCAACTGTGGGCGAGGGCTGGATTGTCGACGCGGGCGAACAGCACCTGCAGGAGCTCATGGAGCGCTCGCGCACGGTACCGGTGGTGCTGGATCTATGGGCGACGTGGTGCCAGCCGTGCAAGCAGCTGGGACCGATCCTAGAAAAGCTCACCCGCAGCTACGGCGGCCGAATGCAGTTGGCCAAAATCGACGTCGATGCGAACCCGCAGCTCATGCAGGCCTTCCAGGTGCAGTCGGTTCCAACGGTGTTTGTCCTCATTGGGGGACAACCCTTCCAACTGTTCCAAGGCGCCCACCCCGAAAGTCAGCTGCGCGCACTGTTCGACGAGATGTTCTCCATCGCGGCGCAGCAGGGCGTCACGGGCACGCTGCCGCCCGATGCCAGCGCCGGCCAGTCCGACGAGGTGGCGGCGGAGCCGGAGGTACCGCCTCTGCATCAAGAGGGGATCGATGCCATCGACCGCGGCGACTTGGATGCCGCCCACGCGGCCTTTACTAAGGCTCTGAAGGAGGCTCCGGCGGACGCGGAGGCGAAATTAGCGCTCGCGCAGGTGGAGCTCATGCAGCGCTGCGGCGAGCTCTCCGACCCGCAGGCCATCATTGCCGCTGCGGGCGATAGCTCGGCTCCCGCCGGCGGTATTGACACCCAGCTGCAGGCAGCCGATATCGAATTCGCCGGCGGCGCGATTGATGACGCCCTCACCCGGCTGCTCAACGTGGTACGCCAAAGTTCTGGGGACGACAAAGAAGCGGCGCGCGTCCGGCTCGTAACATTCTTCGACCTGCTCGCGGGCGATCCTCGCGTGAGTGGCTACCGTCGTCAGCTCGCGGCCGCGTTGTACTAACGAACCCGGCATGGCCTCGACGTACGAACCGCTGGCGGTCGTGGTGCTATCGCGCTTTTGTGCTCGCGCGATGGGTCTATGCCGACTCCGTGTACGTCTCGGGCGCGCGCCAGCTCGGTGAAGAGTTAGCACGCGCGGCATTCGTCGTGTTCGATGTAAGCCGCGACGATGGTGATGTGTCCGAGGGGGACATCGCCCAGGACGACTAGTCCTTCGCGGGCGCGAGCCACAGGGCGCCGAGGGGCGGAATCCGCAGGCGCACGGAGTGCTCACGGCCATCCCAGGGGATATCTTCGGCCGAGACGCGGCCGAGATTGCCCACGCCGGAGCCGCCGTACAGCTCAGAATCGGTGTTGAGCAATTCGAGCCAGTCCCCGCCTTGCGGCAGGCCGATGCGGTAATTCTCGTGCGGCGAGCCGGCAAAGTTGATGACGCACACCACCACGTCCTCGCCATCGGAAGAGCGCCGCAGGAAGCTCAACACGTTATGGTCCGCGTCGTCGGCCTGGATCCACTCAAAGCCGCGGTGGGAGAAATCCTCCGAGTACAGCGCCGGGTATTGGACGTACAGTTCGTTCATCGTGCGAACGAGTTCGGCGACACCGGCGTGGGTGGGGTTATCGAGCAGCCACCAATCCAGGGACTGGGCTTCGTTCCATTCGGCGTCTTGGGCGAATTCCTGGCCCATGAACAGCAGCTGCTTGCCTGGGTGGGACCACTGGTAGGCAAGGGCGACGCGCACGCCGGCAAGCTGCTGCCACCAGTCGCCGGGCATTTTGCGCTTCAGGGAGCCCTTGCCGTGTACGACTTCGTCGTGGCTGATCGGAAGGATGAACTGCTCGGAGAACGCATACACGAGCGAGAACGTCAGCATGCCGTGGTGGTAGCGCCGGTTGATCGGGGCCTCGGCGAGGTATCGCAGCGTGTCGTTCATCCAGCCCATGTTCCATTTCAGGCCGAAGCCGAGCCCACCGGCGTCCGTGGGGGCGGTCACGCCCGGCCATGCGGTGGACTCTTCGGCAATCATGACGATGCCGGGGTTGCGCCGGTAGGCGGTGGCGTTGGTTTCCTGCAGGAACTGGATGGCCTCAAGGTTTTCGCGCCCACCGTAGATATTGGGCTGCCACTGCCCGTCGTTGCGCGAATAGTCCAGGTAGAGCATGGAAGCCACCGCGTCGACGCGCAGCCCGTCGATATGGAATTCTTCGAGCCAGTACAGGGCGTTGGCGACGAGGAAGTTGCGGACCTCGTTGCGCCCGAAGTTGAAGACGAGCGTGCCCCAGTCGGGGTGTTCGCCGCGCAGCGGGTTCGGATCCTCATACAGCGGCGTTCCATCGAAGCGGGCGAGCGCCCAGGAGTCCTTCGGGAAGTGGGCGGGCACCCAGTCCATGATGACGCCAATGCCGGCCTGGTGGAGTTGGTCGATGAGGTACTTGAAGTCATCGGGGGAGCCGAAGCGCGAGGTGGGCGCGTAATAGCTCGTGACCTGGTAGCCCCAGGAGCCGCCAAAGGGGTGCTCGGCGACGGGCATGAATTCGACATGCGTAAAGCCGAGCGAGGAGACGTATTCGACGAGTTCGTGTGCCAGCGCCCGGTAGGACAGGCCCGCCCGCCAGGACCCCAAGTGCACTTCGTAAATCGACATCGGCCCGGTGTGCGGGTCGGATTCGCTGCGCTTGGCCAACCAGTCCTGATCGCCCCACTCGTAGGAAGAATCGACGACGACGGAGGCGGTAGCGGGCGGGATTTGGGTGCCGCGCGCCATCGGGTCGGCCTTTTCGTGCCAGCCGCCGTCGGCGGACCAGATCTCGAACTTGTAGCACTGGCCGGCGCTCGCGCCGGGAATGAACAGTTCCCAGACGCCCGAGGAGCCGAGGGAGCGCATCGCGTGCTGGGTGCCGTCCCAGTTGTTCATATCGCCCTTGACACGCACGGCGCGCGCCGAGGGGGCCCAGACGGTAAAGGAGACGCCGGAGACGTCGCCGAGGACGGAGGGGAAGTGACGCACATGTGCGCCAAGGACCCGCCAGAGGTCCTCGTGGCGGCCCGCGGCCAGCAGGTGGCCGTCGAGTTCGCCGAAGGTGGGCCAGAAGCGGTAGGGGTCATCGAACGTGTGCGTTTCGTTGCCGTAGCTCACGCGCACCCGGTAGTCCGGCACGTCGGGCCCGGGTAGGACCGCGACCCAGATGCCGTCGTGTTCGTGGCGCGCCGGGTAACTGCCGTCGGCCGTCACGATCTCCACCGCGGAGGCCAGATGGCGCAGCGTGCGGATGGTGATGGCGCCATCGTGTTCGTGGGCGCCCAGGATGGAGTGCGGATCGTGGTGCAGGCCGCGCGCAACCGCGGAAAGGTAGTCGTGCGCGACGGGTGCGGGCTCGGCGTTCATGATGTTAGTTTCCCACCTTTTGTCGGAATCTGTCGCGGTGTTGAACGATGCGGCGGCGGCCAGCAGCTGCTTGATTCCCGCGAGCGGGATCGCCAGCCAGTCGGGCCGGTTCTGGGCCTCGTAGCGGGCCTCGTACAGGGCCTTATCGAGTTCGAGGGCCGCGAGCAGTTCGGGGTAGTCGGAAGGGTCCGGTACGTCGGCTGCGCGGTATCCGGAAAGGAAGGCCTCGCGCGCGCTTTGCCGCCACTGCTCGGCGGGGGCATCGGCGGAGGCGGCCGCGTAGTCGAAGGAGCGCAGCATGCCGGCGACATCGCGCAGCGGCAGGTCCAGCTCGGAGCGTTCGGCGAGGGGGCGCAGGGGCTCACCCTCGAAATCGAGCAGCATCCAGCCGCGCTCGGGGGCCTTGAGTACCTGGCCGAGGTGCAGGTCGCCATGGACACGCTGCAGTCGTGGCCAGGGCCGGGCGGCTGCGGCCGCGAACAGTGCCTCGACCTCATCGGCGTGCGCCGCGAGCTCGGGGACGGCCTGACAGGCGGCCTCGTACCGCTCGCGCCAGGTGGCCGCGATTTGCTCGCGGATTTCGGGCGTCGCGCTCTTCGTGGGCATGACCTCGCCAAGGACGCGGTGCACGTCCGCGCAGGCGCGGCCGAGAGATTCGGCGGCGAAATCCTGCCCGGCCGCGATCGACTCCAGCGCCTGGCTCCACGCGTCGGTGACGCCTGGCAGAAACTCCTGGGCGACGGCCAGGTGGCCGGTGGCGCGCGGGCCTGGCGAGCCATCGGGCGCAATCGTCTGCCAGCCGCCCGCGAGGTAGCCCTTGGGAGTGGGCACGCTTTCACAGCGTGCGGCGCCGAGCGCGCCGGTGACAACGACGTCGGGGTTTTCGCCCGCGGTCACGACCCGGAAAATCTTGACGATAACCCGCTCGTCGTCCTCCAACGTGATGATGAGCGAGGTGTTGGATTGTTCGGCGGAAACGACGCGAGATTCGCGCACGGCAGCGCTCGGCGCGCCGATGAGGGCAGCCATGAGCGCGGGGGCGAAGTCAGGGTCATAGACCGCGTCATACAGGTAGCGCGGCGCGGGGTTGGTCGCGGTCGGATCGTCGAGGATCTCGGCGATGAGCGCGTCCTCGAGGGCCGGTAGCGGGCGGCGCCGAATAGCGATCGGGAGCTGGTAGTGCGTCGTTGTGGGGGAGGCAAGGTCGGCGAGGACGATGACGGCGAAATCGACGTCGCTGGTAGAAGCGAGGCGAATATCGGTCTCGGCTAGCGCGAGGCGCGGCGTATGGTCCTTGCCCATGAACCAGCGTCGCCCCGCGAGGTAGGAGGTGAAGAGGTCCGGGTTCATGACGCCTCCGGCGGGGTGAGTGCCAGCCAGAAAAAGTCGCGGGCGGCCAGGGTCAGGGCGAGCTCGCCGTCGGCGGAGACATCGGGGAAGCGCGCGCCGCCAAAAACGTCGGTGACGACGAAATTGGCGTGCTCCGGCAGGTTGATTGTTGCCGCGCGCGAGGTGTTCGCGAGGTTCGCGATGCACAGGATCGTCTCGTCGGCGTTCGAGCGGGTGTAGGACAGCACCGCTCGGTGGTTAGCGTCCAGCATGGTGAAATCGCCATTGCCGAAGACGGGGTGGGCGCGCCGAATCTCGAGCATGCCGCGCATCCAGTGCAGCAGCGAGGTCGGAGTCGCCAACTGTGCCTCGACGTTGATACCCGAGTAGTGGTGGACGAGCGACTGGATGACGGGCAGGTAGAGCTTGCCCGGGTCCGCGGTGGAAAAGCCCGCGTTGCGGTCCGGCGTCCACTGCATGGGGGTGCGCACCGAGTCGCGGTCGGGCAGCCAAATATTGTCACCCATCCCGATCTCGTCGCCGTAGTACAGGCACGGGGAGCCCGGCAGCGACAAAAGCAGCGCGTTGGCCAGCTCGATCTCTGCGCGCGAATTGCGCAGCAGGGGCGCCAGGCGCCGGCGGATGCCGACGTTCGCGCGCATCCGCGGGTCTTCCGCATACCAGCCGTACATCGCGGCGCGCTCTTCCGTCGTCACCATCTCCAAGGTGAGTTCGTCGTGATTGCGCAAGAACGTGCCCCACTGGCCGCCGGCGGGAAGCGCCGGGGTGTCGGCGAGGATCTGGCGAATTGCGCCGGAGCGCTGCTCACGCAGCGCATAGTAGATGCGCGGCATGACGGGGAAGTGGAAGCACATGTGGCATTCGGGGCGCTCGTCGGTGCCGTAGTATTCGACGACGTCTTGGGGCCACTGGTTGGCTTCGGCCAGCAGGATGCGGCCCGGGAATTCACGGTCGAGCATCTCGCGCACGTCGGCCAAAAACTCGTGCGTCTTTGGCAGATTCTCGCAGTTCGTGCCCTCTTCTTCATACAGGTAGGGCACGGCGTCGAGCCGGAAGCCATCAACCCCGGTGGCGGCCCAGAACCGCACGACGTCGAACATCGCCTCGTGCACGGCGGGGTTTTCGAAGTTCAGGTCCGGCTGGTGGGAGAAGAAGCGGTGCCAGAAGTACTGCTTGCGCACCGGGTCGAAGGTCCAGTTGGAGGTTTCGGTGTCGACGAAGATGACTCGAGCGTCGGCGTATTCCGTATTCGTGTCGCGCCAGACGTAGAAATCGCCGTAGGGCCCGTCTGGGTTGGAACGAGAGGCCTGGAACCACGGGTGCTGATCGGAGGTGTGGTTCATGACGAGGTCGATGATGACGCGCAGGCCGCGGGCGTGGGCCTCGTTCATGAACTCCTCGAAGTCGGCCATCGAACCGTAGGTGGTGTCGATGTTCGTGTAATCGGAGACGTCGTAGCCGCCGTCGGCCATGGGGGAGGGATAAAACGGCGGGATCCACAGGCAGTCGACGCCGAGCCACTGCAGGTAGTCGAGGCGGTCGATCAGCCCGCGAATATCGCCGACGCCGTCGCCGTCGGAATCCGCGAAACCGCGCAGCAACACCTCGTAGAACACGGCGGTGCGGAACCACTCGGGATCATCGCTTAAGCCCGGCCGATGCACGTCCCCAAAGGCGTGCGCGACGTGGGAGGAGCGGCGGGCGGTGGTTTCGGGATGCAGAGAGTGCCTCAACGTGGTGTCACCTTCACAATGTGGGCGCACTGGGTGCGCGGGTCGAGCCGGACGAAGGGGACCGGCCCCCAGACAAAGTCCTGTCCTGACATTTCATCATGAACCTCGAGTAATGGTGAATCGAGCCCGAGCGCGGCCATATCGAGGTGGATGAGCGACTCGCGCGCATTGTGGGGATCAAGATTGACGACGACGATCACCACATCGTCGCGGCCATCGGGCGTGAAGCGGGCCGGCATGCGCTTGGAGAAACACAGGGTCTGCTCATCGGTCGTCGGGTGGATCGTGATGTCGTGCAGCTGCTGCAGGGCGGGGTGGGCGCGGCGAATCCCGTTGAGCATCGTGATGAGGGTGGTCATCCCCTCGGCCTCGGGAGCGCCCCAGTTGCGCGGTTTGAATTCGTACTTCTCGTTATCGATCTGTTCCTCGAAGCCAGGCCGGGGCGTCGACTCAATAAATTCGTAACCGGAGTAGATGCCCCACGTGGGGGCGCCGGTGGCGGCGAGCACGGCCCGGATCGCAAAGGCCGCGGCGCCGCCCTCCGTCATGTAGGGGGTGAGGATGTCGTGGGTGGTGGGCCAGAAGCTCGGGCGGAACATCGCCGAGGTTTCGCGCGCGACCTCGGTAAAGTATGCGGCCAGCTCCTCCTTGGTGTGGCGCCAGGTGAAATAGGTATAGGACTGGTGGAACCCGATCGCCCCGAGGGTGCGCATCATGGCCGGGCGCGTGAAGGCCTCGGCAAGGAAAACGACTTCGGGGTGCACCTTGTGGAAGTGCGCGAGCAGGCGCTGCCAGAAGTTCAGGGGTTTCGTGTGCGGGTTGTCGACGCGAAAGAGCGTGACGCCGTGGTCGATCCAGACCTGGAGCATGTCGCGGATTGCGACGTAGATGCCCTCGGGGTCGTTATCGAAGTTCAGGGGGTAGATGTCCTGGTATTTCTTCGGCGGATTCTCGGCGTAGGCGATGGAGCCGTCGGCGCGCCTGGTAAACCATTCGGGATGTTCGCTCACCCAGGGGTGGTCCGGGGAGCACTGCAGCGCGATGTCGAGCGCTACCTCGAGGTTGAGTTCGCGGGCGCGGGCGACGAAGGCGTCAAACTCGTCGAAGGTGCCAAGCTCAGCGTGGATCGCGTCGTGGCCGCCGTCGGCGGCGCCAATGCCATAGGGCGAGCCCGGATCCCCGTCCTTGGCGACGAGGGTGTTGTTGCGGCCCTTGCGGTTGGTGGTGCCGATGGGGTGGATGGGGGTGAGGTAGATGACGTCGAAGCCCATATCGGCGACGGCGGGCAGGCGCTTGGAGGCCGTCTCGAACGTGCCGGAGACCCAGTGCCCGAGCTTTTCGTCGAAGTAGGCGCCCTCGGAGCGCGGGAACATTTCGTACCAGGCGCCGCACATCGCGAGCTTGCGGTGGACGACGAGCGGGTAGGTGGCAGAAGGGGAGACGAAATCGCGCAGTGGATGCGCGGCAAAGACCTCGGTGACCTCGGGCGAGGTGGCTGCCTGGAGCGCGACGGCGGGATCGGTGGCATCGCGCAGCACGGCGACGGCGCGCCCGAGGGTTTCGATCGCCTCGGGCGGCAGCGGCCGGTTCGCGGCCCGCTCAAAGAGGATCGCGCCCTCGGCGCACATGAGCTCGGCGTCGACGCCGGCGCCGATTTTGATGCTGGCGTCGTGCACCCACGTCGCGTACGGGTCGGAGAACCCTTCGACGAAGAAGCTCCAGTCGCCCGGTTCATCGGGCTGCAGCCAGCCCTCGTAGCGGTCTAGGCCCTTTTCGACTTCCCGCATCGCGGTTCGGGAGTGTTCGCTGCCGTCAGGCCGCAACAACACGGCGGTAGCTCCATAGGCATCGTGGCCGTCGCGAAACACCGTCGCCGAAATGGGAAACGGTTCACCGACCGCTGCCTTGGCGGGCCAGCGCCCACCCTCCACTACCGGTTGGACCTCGGTGACCGGGATGCGCCCGATGATTTGGTAGGGCGCCGGTTCGGGTTTGGGATCCGGGGCCGGGTCGCGATCGACGTGCCCGACGGGGACCTCGGGTGCGGCGGCGCGGTGGGGTTCGACGGGGACGGCTGACTGACGCGACTTCTTCTTGCTCACACCTCCACGGTAGCGAGACCTCGCACCCAATGCAGCGGGTGTGCACCATGCGAGTAGATTTGGTCCGTGAGTCTTGTGAGAGCCGCGCGGCCCGGCCAGTTCATTGTGGGCGCGTTCCTGGCAACGATACTGACCGGCACCCTGCTGCTCATGCTGCCCGTGGCTCGTACTGGCGCCCCCGGCTGGGAGAGCTTCAGCGGCATTGCCCCCTACGATCCGCCCAGCTTCGGCCCGAGCTTTGGCCAGGGCGCGCCGTTGTCGGTCGCGCTGTTTACCGCGACGAGCGCGACGAGCGTGACGGGTCTGATCGTCGTTGATACCGCGACGTATTGGAGCGGTTTTGGCCAGGCGGTCCTCCTAGTGCTCATGCAGATCGGCGGCCTTGGCACGATGACGATCGCGGCGCTCGTCGCCATTGTCATCGCGCGCCGCCTGGGACTGCACCAGCGCACGTTGACGGCCGCTGCCACGGGAGAGCTTCACCTGGGGGATGTGCGCTCGGTGATCGTGCGAATCGCGATCCTGGCCGTGCTCGCGGAGTTGATTGCCGCCGCGGTCATGGCTACTCGGTTTCTGCTCATCGGCCAGGAGCCGACCACCGCCGTGTTTCATGCCGTCTTCTTAGCGATCTCGGCGTTCAATAACGCGGGCTTTGCGCCCTTTACCGATTCGCTCATCAGCTACGCCGCCGATCCCGCCATCATCCTTCCCATCTCCGCCCTCATCATCACCGGCGGACTTGGCTTTCCCGTCCTTGTCGAGCTGCGCCGACGCTTCCGCTCGCCGCACCGCTACTCACTCAATACCCGAATCGTCCTCGTGGGCACTACCCTGTTGCTCGGCGGCGGCTGGCTAGCGATGGCCGTGATGGAATGGCGCAATCCCGCAACGCTCGGTACGCACCCGGTAGGCACCAAACTCCTCATGGCATGGTTTTCCTCGGTCTCCCCACGCACCGCCGGTTTCAACTCCGTCGACATCGCCGGGCAATACGACGTGACATGGCTTGTGACCGATCTCCTCATGTTCGTCGGGGGCGGACCGGCTGGTACGGCGGGCGGAATCAAAGTCACGACGGCGCTCGTCATCGCGTTCATCGTCGTCACCGAAATTCGAGGCGAACGGGCCGTCAACGCGCTCGGGCGCCGGCTCTCACGCTCGGTGCACCGCCAGGCGCTGACCGTCGCGGCGCTCTCGGCGCTCGCGGTCCTCATCGTGACGATGGGGCTGATGGCCCTGACGCCCGCTAATCTTGATCGCGCGCTATTCGAGGCTATTAGCGCATTTGCCACCGTCGGGTTGTCAACCGGAATCACCCCGTCGCTACCCGGCAGCGCGCAACTGCTCCTCATCGTGCTGATGTTCATTGGCCGACTCGGGCCGGTCACCGTCGCGGCGGCGCTCGCGCTATCACGACGCAAAAAACTCTATGAATATCCTAAGGATCGGCCGCTCATCGGCTAGAAAGTAGGCAGTTGATGTTCACCTCTATCACCCGCCATGCCCCCACGGGTTCCTCCGTCGTCGTGATTGGATTGGGACGTTTTGGATCCGCCATGGCCGAGGAGCTGGAAAAGACCGGCACCGAAGTCCTCGGGATCGATGCGAATCCGGAGGTCGTCCAACAGGCCTCCGCCGCGTTGACGCACGTGGTGTGCGCCGATGGCACGAGCGAGGAGGCGCTGCGCCAGCTCTCGGTGCCGGAGTTCACCACCGCCGTCGTCGCCATCGGCGGTAATCTCGCCGCCTCGATTCTTACCGCCTCGGTACTGCTCAAGATTGGCGGCATCGAGGTGTGGGCGAAGGCCTCCAGCCCGGAGCAAGGCAGGATCTTGGAGCAGATGGGCATCCGGCACGTCTTTTATCCCGAGTCCGATATGGGGCGGCGCGCCGCCCACGTCGTCGCGCAGTCCTTCCTGGACTACATCGAGCTCGGCTACGGGTTTGCGCTCGTGTCCACGCGGGCGCCGAAGGATCTGGTGGGACGGGAGCTCGGGGAGACCAACCTGCGGCGCACCGCCGGTATCACGGTGATCGCCGTGCGCGATGAGGATGGCTCCTGGGTGACCGCGCATGCTGGCACATTCATTCATGACGGCGACACCGTGCTGCTCGTCGGGCCCGCTGCCGCCCTGGCCAAGCTGCGCGCCGGAGCATAGATGGGTTCGGGCTTCCGGTGGTTCTTCGCCGGTCGGACAGTGAGTTTCATCGGCTCGGCTGCCTCGCCCGTCGCGCTGTCGTTCGCGGTCTTGCAGCTGACGGGCGGCGATGCGCAGGCGATGGCCTTCGTCCTGGCCGCGAATTCGCTGCCGCTCATCATCGTCACGCTCCTCGGCGGGGTCCTCGGTGATCGGTTTTCTCGAACGCGGCTCTTACTGACGACGCATTGCGGTTCGGCCGCGGTGCTGCTCGCCATCGCCGCCGTCTTGGCATTCGCGCCGCACCAGGTATGGCTGCTCGTCGCCCTGAGTTTCCTTGCCGGCTGCCTTTCGGCGGCGACGCGCCCGGCACTGACCGGGATCGTGCCGCAGCTCGTCGCCCGAGAGCAATTGCAGCGGGCGAATTCCTCCCTCGCGATGACGAAGTCGCTGACGCGGATGGTCGGCCCGCCACTCGGCGGGGTGATCGTGGCGGTCTTCGGAGGATACTGGGCCGTCGCGCTCGATGGCGTGATGATGCTGGCGGCGGCGCTGTGCTTCACGCGGATCCGGCTGAGCAATGAGACGCTCGCGCCCGCATCCTCCCTCATCGCTTCACTGCGTGAAGGGTTCCGTGAGTTTGCCGCTCGGCGTTGGGTGTGGACCGTCACGCTCGCCTTTGCCGTCATGAACTTCTTTTACGCCGCGATCATCATGGTCATGGGTCCTGTCATCGCTGAGGAGAGTTTTGGGGCGCCCGGCTGGGGGCTCGTCCTGGGAGCGAGCGCAGCGGGGGTGCTCGTGGGTTCCTGGGCGATGTACTACGTAAGAATCCGCCATCTGCTCGCCTTCGGCATGTCGGCGGCATGTCTGCTCGCGGCGCCAATGATGGGGTTGGGCCTAGACGTGCCGATCGCGGTGCTCGTGGGGCTCGGCTTCGTATCAGGCCTCGGCTCCGGCGTCATGGGCGTCGCGTGGGATACCTCGATGCAGCAGCATATTGCGGGCGACGTTCTTTCCCGGGTCAGCTCCTATGACGTGAGCGGGTCGTTCATCGCGATCCCGACCGCGCAACTCCTTGCCGTTCCCATCGCCGGCGCCATCGGGGCCCGCACGTTTGCGATGCTCGCGGGGATCATCACCGTTGTTGCGATGCTCGCGCCGCTTTTCGTGCGCGAGGTGCGTACCCTCCGGGTCGCGCCGCGCACGCTGTGAGCGGCGCGGGCGCGATCAGTAGACCATTTTCATCGCTTCGCGCGCTTCCGCGAGCGTGTGATCAGCGACCTCGTTTGCGCGTTCGTTGCCGGCCTTCAGGACGTCAAGGAGGTAGGCCTCGTCGTTCATGAGCTCCAGGCGGCGCGCGCGGATCGGTGCCAGGTGATCGTTGACCGCGGCCGTGACCTCGGCCTTCAGCGCGCCACCGCCGCCGTCGCCGATCCGCTCGGCGATCGCCTCGGGGGCTTCCCCCGAACACAGGGAGGCGATGAGGAGGAGGTTCGCGACCTCAGGGCGGCCCACCGGGTCATAGGTGATGTGGCGGTCGGAATCGGTGACCGCCTTTTTCAGGATCTTCGCGGTGGTATCGGCGTCCATTCCGAGCTCGATCGTGTTGCCGCGCGACTTGCTCATCTTCGTCCCGTCGGTGCCAAGGACAGCCTGGGCCTCCGATAGCAGGGCTTCGGGGCGACGGAAGACGGGACGCTTCTTATCGACGCGGCCGTAGCGTTTGTCGAAGCGCTGGGCAATGACGCGGGCCTGCTCCAGGTGCGGGACCTGGTCCTTGCCGACGGGCACGATATTGGCCTTGCAGAACAGGATGTCGGCCGCCTGGTGGACGGGGTAGGTGAGCAGCAGGCCGCTCATCGCGCGCCCGCCCGTCGCCTCGAGTTCGGCCTTCACCGTCGGGTTACGGTGCAACTCGGACTCGGTGACAAGCGAGAGGAAGGGCAGCATGAGCTGGTTGAGGGCCGGGACCGCCGAGTGGTTAAAGATGGTGGAGCGCTCCGGGTCGATGCCGGCGGCGAGGTAGTCCGCGAGCAGCCCAATGACGCGCTCGCGAATGGGGCCGACGCCGTCGCGGTCGGTGATGACCTGGTAGTCCGCCACGAGCACCCACGTCTCGACGCCCTTATCCTGCAAGATGACGCGGTTTTTCAGCGTACCGAGGTAGTGGCCGAGGTGGAGGGCGCCCGTCGGGCGGTCGCCCGTCAGGACGCGGAAACGGGAGGCGTCCTTGTCGATCTCGGCCTCGATCTCAAGGGAGCGGGCACGGGTGCGGGCGAGAGAGGCCTCCGAGGTCGTCGCGGCGAGGTCGGCGTCCGTGGCGGTGGTCATGGTGTCCTTTCCGAGAGGTAGATCTGCATGGACAGGGGCTCGAGGCTCACCTGATCGGTGGCGTTATACAGGGCGTGCTCATCGGTCGTCGGGCGTGACCAGGATGAATCCCATTTCAGTCGCCACCCGAGGACGCGCGTGGCGCCGCCACCGTTTTCTATCGTACGTCCCGCCGCGAGGCTCACCGTGACATCGCTCAGGGAGCCATTAAAGACGACGAGCGCATCGCGTCCCGTGCCCTTGCCCGAGCGCAGCATTTGCAGGGCGCGGTTATACGGGTCGTGCCATTGGGCCGCCTGCCGCGGAGTGGCATCGGCCGAGAACCAGGCGAGGTCCGGCACGCTGTCACCGCGCGCGGGCCGGCCCGAGGCGAACCGGATGGGCCGAAGCGCCGGATTCTCCCGGCGCAGTCGCAGCAGGTAGGCGGTCGTTTCCGCGAGATCGTCCTGCCAGTCGGCCAGCTCCCAGTTCAGCCAGGAGATCTCGTTGTCCTGGCAGTAGGCGTTGTTATTGCCCTGCTGGCTGCGGCCGAACTCATCGCCGGCGGTGATCATCGGGACACCGGCCGAGACGACGAGGGTGCCGAGCATGTTGCGGATCGACTGCTGGCGGGCGGGGATGATCGCGGCGGCGATATCGTCGTCGGCCTGGAAACCTTCCATGCCGTGATTCCACGACAGGTTCTTATTCGTCCCGTCGCGGTTGTCTTCCCCGTTGGCCTCGTTGTGCTTGTGGTTATAGGACACGAGGTCGGCCATCGTGAAACCGTCGTGGGCGGTGATGAAGTTGATCGAGCCGAGGGGGCCGCGGCCGCCGGGGACCTCGCCGGAGGAGAACAGGTCCGCCGAGCCGGAAATGCGGTTACCGAAATCGGTCAGGGCGCTTGGCGCATGGCCGTGGGCCTGGCGGGCCGCGTCGGCGAGCCAGTAGGTGCGCATTGTGTCGCGGTAGCGGTCGTTCCAATCGGCAAGTGGGGAGGGGAACTGGCCGGTGCGCCAGCCGTGCGGTCCCATGTCCCATGGCTCGGTGATGAGCTTGGTATCGCGCAAGACGGGATCCGTGGCGAGCGCGGACAAGAACGGGTGGTGGTCGGTGAAGTGCTCGCGGTGGCGGCCGAGCGTGACGGCGAGGTCGAAGCGGAAACCGTCGACGCCGATGTCCTGGACCCAGTAGCGCAGCGAGTCCAAGGCGAGCTGGACGACGCGCGTGCGGCGGAAGTCCAGTGTGTTGCCACAGCCGGTGTAATCCAGGCAGGTGCCGTCGGGATTGTGCAGGTAGTAGCCGGCGGCATCGAGCCCGCGCATCGACAGGCTCATGCCCTCATAGCCGGCCTCGCACGTGTGGTTATAGACGACGTCGAGAATCACTTCGATGCCGGCCTGATGCAGCAGCTCGACCATGCCGGTGACTTCCTCGACGACGGCCTGCGCGCCGCGGCGCTGGGCATGCTCCGTGGCATAGGAGGGTTCGGGCGCGAAAAAGCCGAGGGTGTTATAGCCCCAGTAGTTCGTCAGGCCCTTGTCCGCGAGGAAGGGCTCGGGCATCATCGCGTGGATGGGCAGCAGCTCCAGGGAGGTGACGCCAAGGCGCTTGAGGTGGGCGATGAAGGCCGGGTGGGCGAGGCCCGCGTAGGTGCCGCGTAGGTGCTCGGGCACATCGGGATGCAGTTGGGTCAGGCCCTTGACGTGGCCTTCGTAGATTACCGTCTGGCGCCACGGCACCCGCGGACGCGAATGCGCCGCCGAGAACTGAGTGTCGATGACGACGCCGCGGCGCGCATAGCCGATCGTGTCCTTCGGGCTGGGCGTTAGCGGCAGCAGGGGAGTGCCATCCTCGCCGCGCACATGATCGTAGAGCGCGTCATCGAGCGTGACGGCGCCGCACACGGCGCGGGCATAGGGATCGAGCAGCAGGCGGTCGGGGTTGAAGCGCTGGGCAGTTGCGACATCCCAGCGTCCGTGGGCGCGAAACCCGTAGGCGGTGCCGGGCAGGATGCCTGGGACGTGGCCGTGCCACACGCCGTGCACGGGGCCCTCCAGCAGCCAGGGTTCTTCAATTTCCTGGTCGCCGTCGTGCCGAAAGAAGCACACCTCGATCCCCGTGGCGCGGGGAGCATACACGGCGACGTCGACGCCACCGGCGACGCGGTGCACGCCGAGGCGGCCACGGTCGGAGGCGGGCTGATTGACGCGTTTGACTGACGCGCGAAGCGGAAGTGACACGCTGCCATTATCCCCCTCGGTAGGTGACATATCGCCATGCGCGCCGTTGCAGGGACTGTGAGAATGGTCCGCTTTAAAAACGGACATTGGCCGCCCCTTGGCGCGCGTGGCACAGTAGAAGGCATGAAGGTAGTTGTACTTGTCAAACACGTTCCCGACGTGCAGTCGGAGCGACGAATTGACGATGGCCTGCTCGTGCGCGGCGAAGACGATGTGCTCAACGAGGTCGACGAAAACGCCGTCGAGGCCGCCGTCGCACTCGTCGAGGAGGCGGGCGGCGAAGTGATCGCCGTGACGATGGGACCCGAGGATGCCGTCGACGCGGTGCGCCGGGCCCTGCAGATGGGCGCCGATTCCGGCCTGCACGTCTGCGATGAGGAGCTCGCGGGCACCGATGCGCTCGGCACCGCACGGGTGCTCGCCGCCGCCGTGCGCCGCATCGGCGATGTCGATTTGGTGCTGGCCGGAATGTCCGCGGCCGATGGCGACATGGGCGTCGTGCCCGCAGCTCTCGCCGCCGACCTCAACTGGCCGGTCCTTTCCGTCGCCGCCGAGCTCTCGGTAGCCGACGGCGCTGCCACGATCACGCGCACCGTCGATCGGACCGATGAGACGCTGTGCGCCCAGCTGCCCGCCGTCGTCTCCGTGACCGACCAGGTCAACGAACCGCGCATTCCCGCCTTCAAGGCGATGATGGCCGCGCGCAAGAAGCAGGTGGAAGAAATTGACCTCGCCGAGCTCGGACTCGCGGACGCCGTCGAGGCCGATTCCGGCGCACTGCTCGGCCGACAGGGGGCCGGCACCGCGGTACGCGAGGCCGCCGAGAAGCCCGCCCGCGAAGCCGGCACCGTCATCACGGATACCGGGGACGCCGGACAACAGCTCGCCCACTACCTGGCCAAGGTGATGAAATGACCACGCTTATTGTGCTGCGCACCCCCGATCTTCCGCTTGCCACCGAGCTCGCCGCCGCCGCGGCGCCCCTCGGTGAGGTTGCGGCGCTCGACCTAACCGGCGAGTTCGCGGCCGACGCGCTGCCCGTTGCTACCGTGTTCCGTCCCACCGGGGTGGGCGATTTCACGACGGCGCCGGGCGCGGCCGCCGCGATCGCAGCGGCCACCCGCGCTGAGGCTTCGAT
This sequence comes from Bowdeniella massiliensis, assembly GCF_023634005.1. Classification (NCBI taxonomy): domain Bacteria; kingdom Bacillati; phylum Actinomycetota; class Actinomycetes; order Actinomycetales; family Actinomycetaceae; genus Bowdeniella; species Bowdeniella massiliensis. The sequence continues at coordinate 30,813 of NZ_JALIQR010000011.1, read as the reverse complement.
CGATCTCGTGCTCATTGACGCGTCGTTCGCAGGTAAGGAGATCGCGGGCTACGCGGCCTCGGTGCTGGATTCGGCCGTCGTGACCGATGCGGCCAACCTGCGCCGCGAGGGCGACCAGATTCTTGCCGATCGCACCGTCCTCGCCGGGACGTGGGCGACGACGTGCGCGCTCACGCGCGGCGTCGGCGTCATTGCGCTCGCCCCAGGCAGCCTCGATCAGGGCGTCGACCTGCCCGCTGCCGGCAGCGCCACCCTCGTGGACCTGGACGTCGAGCTGCCGCCGGCTGCGGCTGCCACCGAGGTGGTCTCCCGCACCCCGCAGGACGTCGGCGACGGCATCCCGCTGGAGGGCGCCGATATCGTCGTCGTCGCGGGACGCGGCGTCGAGGGCGATTTCACCCTCGTGCGCGAACTCGCCGACCAGCTCGGGGCTGCCGTTGGCGCCACCCGCGTTGCCACCGACGAGGGGTGGATCGAACACACCGCGCAGATCGGCCAGACCGGCGTCGTCATCCGCCCGCGCATTTATCTTGGGCTGGGCGTCTCCGGCGCGATCCACCACACCGTCGGGATGCAAAACAGCGAGATCATCATCGCCGTCAATACCGATTCGGAGGCGCCGATTTTCGAGATCGCGGACTTCGGAATCGTCGGCGACCTCAACGACGTCGTGCCGCAGCTCATCGCGGCCCTGAAGGGTTAATTAGCGCAGTGCGCGCCTACCTCGACCACGCGGCGACCAGCCGAATCCGGCCGGTCGCCGCCGAGGCCTACGCCCGGGAGCTGACCGGCACGGGCAATCCGTCCTCGCTGCACACCGCTGGGCGGGCCGCTCGGGCGCGGCTGGAAGAAGCCCGCGAGCGCATCGCCGAACTCCTTGGCGCCCGCACCAGCGAAGTCGTCTTCACTTCGGGCGGATCCGAGGCCGACGCCATCGCGATCAGCGGGATTCCCGAGGCACTCATCGAGCGTGGCCAGCGCGCGGACACGGTGATCTCCGCGATCGAGCACGACGCGATCCGGCTGAGCGCACGGCGCGCCGCCAAGCTGCACGACTACCGGCTGCACGAGATCGGGACCGACGCGGCGGGCCGGCTCGACCTCGCCGAATTGGATGAGGCGTTAACAAGCGGCGTCGGCCTCGTCTCGGTCATGTGGGCCAACAACGAGACCGGCGTCATCCAGCCCCTATCCGAGGTCGTCGAGCGCGCCCACACAGCCGGGGCCCTTGTGCATTCCGACGCCGTCCAGGCCGTCGGGCGCGTCCCCGTGAACTTTCACGACTCCGGCCTCGCGGCACTCAGCCTCACCGGCCACAAGATCGGCTCCCCCGTCGGTACCGGTGTCCTGCTCGCCCGCACCGATACGCCTATCCACGACATTCGCCCCGGCGGCGGCCAAGAACGCGGCATCCGCTCCGGCACCCTCGATGTGGCCGGCGCGTGCGCCCTTGCGGCCGCGCTCGGCGCCGCGATCGAGGACCTCGATTCCCAGCACGAGCGGCTCGCTGCCTATACCGAGCGGCTGCGCGCAGCCCTTAGCGCGCTGCCCGGAGTCCGCCTCACCGGCGAGGGCAGCGAGCAGCTGCCCGGCTTCACGCACCTCATCGTGACGGACGCGAACCCCGAGGCGCTCCTGCTGCTCGCCGATATGGCCGGCATCGCCACCGCCTCTTCCTCAGCCTGCCACGCCGGCGTCCAGTCCCTGTCCCACGTCGTGCGCGCGCTCGGCTACCGCGACGAGGATCGAATCGCGCCGCTGCGCCTCTCGCTCGGCTGGGACACCACCGAGGAGGAGGTCGCCCACGCGATCACCGAACTGCCGGGCATCATCGCCCAGGCCCGAGCCGCCGGAGGTGGCGCATGAAGGTCCTTGCCGCACTGTCCGGGGGAGTGGACTCCGCCGTCGCCGCCGCCCGCGCCGTCGATGCCGGCCATGACGTCGTCGGCGTCCATATGGCCCTCAGCAAGTCGCGCGCCCAGCACCGCACGGGCTCGCGCGGCTGCTGCTCCATCGAGGACGCCTCCGATGCGCAACGAGCCGCCGCCCACCTCGGCATTCCCTACTACGTGTGGGACCTGTCGGACGAGTTTGAGGACTTCGTGGTCGCCGATTTCCTAGCCGAATACGAGGCCGGACGCACCCCCAATCCGTGCGTGCGCTGCAACGAGCACATCAAGTTCGCGGCGCTCGCGGACCGCGGCAGTGCTCTCGGTTTTGATGCCGTCGCGACCGGGCACTACGCCCAGCTGATTCCCGGGCTCACCCCCACGCCCGAATTGCACCGCGCCGTCGACCGCTTCAAGGACCAGTCCTACGTCCTTGCCGTCATGGGCCAGGAGCGCCTGACGCGCTCGCTGTTCCCCCTCGGCGATGTCGCAAGTAAGGACGAGGTCCGAGCCGAGGCCGAAGCCCGCGGACTGCGCGTGTCCGCCAAGCCGGACTCCTACGATATTTGCTTCGTCGCCGACGGCGATACCTCCGGCTTCCTACGCCGCCGCCTCGGTTCGCGCCCGGGCGCCATCCTCGATGCGAGCGGCAAGGAGATCGGCGAGCATCGCGGTGCCTACTCCTACACTGTTGGCCAGCGTCGCGGCCTTGGCCTGACCGTGCCCGCCGTCGACGGCCGGCCGCGCTACGTCCTGGAAGTCAACACCGCCGCGAACACCGTTACTGTGGGGCCGAAGGAAGCCCTATCAGTTAGCGCGATCACCGGCCGCGATATCGTCTGGCTCGCACCCGATGACGACGGTGAATCCGGCGATATTACGATCCAGGTGCGGGCCCACGGCCGCGACATCCCCGCCACGATCTCCCGCGATGGGGATACCCTGAGCGTCGAGCTCGGTGAGCAGTTGCGTGGGATCGCGCCCGGCCAGTCCCTCGTCGTCTACCGCGGCACGCGCGTCCTCGGCCAAGCCACGATCAGCGGCGCCAGGCGAGTGGAATGAGTACCCTGCCGATGCCGCTCGTGCGGGCGATGATCGATCTTGATACGCCCGCCCGCATGGCCGATTACCTACTACCCACGCTCGCGGCCGATCCGACCACACTCGCAATAGCCGTCTCGCGTCGCGGCCAGCTGGAAAGACCGCTGATCGCGCCGCTGGCGGGCCGCCTCCCACTGGCCTACCTCGGGCGCTACGACGGCGCCGCACTCGTGCTCACTGATTCCACTAGCGCTGATCAGGGGCTGCGCGAGATTGGGCTCGACCTATCCGCGGCCGACGCCGCCTACGCCGCCGTTGCCGTCGCGCTGCGCCAGTGGCAAGCCGACTCCCACTGTGTCGCGTGCGGCGCACCGGCAGCCCTCATCCAATCCGGCTGGGTCTTTCGCTGCACCAACTGTGGCGCCGAACGCTACCCGCGCACCGACCCCTGCATCATCGTCGCCGTCACCGACGAGGCCGACCGCCTTCTGCTCGCCCGCGCCGCGCACTTCGCCTACCCTCGAGCGTCCGTCCTCGCAGGCTACGTTGAGCCCGGCGAATCGCTCGAAGCCGCGGTCGCCCGCGAAGTTTTCGAAGAAGCCGGTGTCCACGTGCACGATGTGACCTACCGCGGCTCCCAGCCCTGGCCGTTCCCACGCTCCCTCATGTGCGCCTTCACCGCCCGCACCTCTGGCACGCCCGAGCCCGTCATCGACGGCGAGGAAATCGTGGAAGCCGCGTTCCTCAGCCGCGAGGACGTCGCCGCCCGCATCGCCGCCGGAACCCTGCAACTTCCCTCAGGCATCTCGGTGGCACGGAGCCTCGTTTCCGACTGGCTCGAATCACCTGCCTAGCGCGAATCGAGTCCGTGGGGGATTGGTCGCGAGTTTCAAGCTCGCTCCTGTGCGCATCGCCCAATGTCAGTACCCACCTGAGACAATGGCAGCGATGTCCCTCCTCGACGCTCTCGACCCAGATCAACGCCAGGTAGCCGAACACCTGCGCGGGCCCCTGTGCGTGCTCGCCGGTGCCGGTACCGGTAAGACCCGCGCCATTACCTACCGCATCGCTCACGGCGTGAGGACCGGTGTTTACCAACCCACATCAGTCCTTGCCGTGACCTTCACCGCTCGCGCCGCGGGCGAGATGCGCTCGCGGCTGCGCGAACTCGGCGTCGTCGGCGTCCAGGCCCGCACCTTCCATGCCGCGGCGCTGCGCCAACTCGGCTACTTCTGGCCCAAAGTCGTGGGTGGCCCCCTGCCGAAGGTAGAAGAAAAGACTCTTGGCCTCGTCGCCGAGGCCGCAGGCCGCCTCGGAATCGAAACCGACCGCGCGCTGCTGTTCGATCTGAATGCCGAGATCAAGTGGGCCAAGGTGCAGATGATTGCGCCCGACGATTACCCGCAGCGCGCCACCGCCGCTGGACGCGCCGGTATCGCCGATGTGGATCCGACGACGATCGCCTCCCTCATGAATGCCTACGAGGATGCCAAATCCGAGCGCGGCGTCATCGATTTTGAAGATATCTTGCTGATCCTCGTGGGCCTGCTCGTCGAGAAACCCGAGATCGCCGAGGAAGTGCGTCGGCAGTACCGCTACTTCGTCGTCGACGAGTACCAAGACGTCTCCCCGCTGCAGCAGCGCCTGCTTGAGCTCTGGCTGGGGGAACGCGATGATCTGTGCGTCGTCGGCGATGTTTCTCAGACGATCTACTCCTTCGCCGGCGCATCTCCCGGCTTCCTTACCGGCTTTTCCCGTACGTTTCCTGGCGCCGCGAAGATTCAGCTCGTGCGCGATTACCGCTCGACCCCGCAGGTCGTTGATATCGCTAACCGACTGCTGCGCACCAAGACGGGCCGCCTGCCCGAAGGCGCCGTCTACCTGCAGGCCCAACGGCCGTCCTCGGTGCCGGTGCATTTCACTGGCTACGATGACGACGCTGCCGAAGCCGAGGCGATCGCCCGAGCCATCACCGAATTGAATGACACGGGTGTAGCGCTGTCCGAGATCGCGATTCTCTATCGCACCAACGCCCAGTCCCAAGCCTTCGAAACAGCGCTAGCCACCGCCGGCATCGGCTACCAGATCCGCGGCGGTGAGCGGTTTTTTGCCCGCGCCGATATTCGGCGCGCACTCGTCATGTTGCGCGGCGCCATGAATACGAGCGAGGAAGCGGACATGCCACGCGCGGTGCGCGCAATCCTGTCCAACCTCGGGTGGTCGAATGCCGCACCCGAGCAGGCCGGCGCCATGCGCGAACGCTGGGACGCGCTGAACGCCCTCGTCGTCCTCGCCGACGATATGCACGCCACCCGCGGCGCCTCGCTCGCCGATTTCGTCGAGGAACTGCACGACCGCGCCGCCAACCAGCACGCCCCCGCCGTCGAGGGCGTCACCCTCGCCTCCATCCACTCCTCCAAGGGCCTGGAGTGGGACGCGGTCTTCCTCGCGGGTCTTTCCGAGGGCCTCATGCCGATCTCGATGGCCAACACGCCCGAAGCCATCGAAGAAGAAAAACGCCTTCTGTACGTAGGAGTCACCCGGGCGCGCGAGCACCTGCGCCTGTCATACTCCTCCTCGCGTACCGGAGGGCGCTCGTCCCGTAACGTCTCGCGCTTCCTTACCGGTATCTGGCCAGAGGCCGAGAAAAGCGCCTCGAAAACCTCGCGGCGCAAGAAGGCCGCCATCGATCCCCTCGCGGAACTCGATGACGACGCGCAAGCGCTCTTCGAATTACTGCGTGCTTGGCGCGCCGAGACCGCGAAGGAGATCTCCAAGCCCGCCTTCACGATTCTGCACGATGCGACCCTCATCGCAATCGCGCAAGCTCAACCACGAACGCTGCGCCAACTCGCGCTATTGCGCGGAATCGGGGCTACCAAACTCGACCGCTACGGGGGCGAAATCCTTGCCCTCATTGCGGATAACTAGCCACGAGGCGATACTCCTCTAGCTTTTCCATCACATGCCTGATAGCGTGCAGCGCATGGCTTGTGACAGCACTCACATTCGACCTCCCTATTCGGGCTACTTCGATCACGTCGGCGCGCAGCTCGAAAAAGACCGACAACACGCAAGACCCCCCGAATCCGAGTTTGACGGCGCGCGCGCCGAACTCCGTGCCGAGCTTGCCACCATCGTCGAGGAACTCGCCCCGCAGCTCATCGCGCTTGCCAAGGATCTGCACGACCACCCCGAAACTGCCTTTGACGAGCACCGCTCCGTCGCCGCCCTCGTGAGCTTGCTGAACGAGCACGGCATCGACGCTAAAGCCGACGTCTTCGGGGTTGAAACCGCTGCGGTCGCGGATCTGCCCGGAGATGCACCGGACGCGAGCAGTCGCCGAGTAGCGATCCTGTCGGAGTATGACGCCCTGCCCGGAATCGGGCACGCCTGCGGCCACAACGTCATCGCCGCCAGCGGAGTGGGGGCCTTCCTGGCCCTGGCGCAACTGCGGCAGCGCCACCCCGAGGCCATCCCCGGCCGGGTGCGCTGGCTCGGCACCCCCGCCGAGGAAGGCCACACCGGCAAGGAGTACATGGCGCGCGGCGGCGCCTTTGAGGGGCTCGACGCCGCGATCATGATCCACCCCTACGGTTACGACGTCACCGACCAGGTCTGGCTCGGGCGTCGCACCCTGAACGTCACCTTCCACGGCCAGCCCGCCCACGCCTCGGCCCAACCCTTCATGGGCGTCAACGCGCTCGACGCCGCGAGCCTCGCCTACCAGGGCATCGGGCTCCTACGCCAACAAATGCTGCCCGTGGACCGCGTCCACACGATGATGTCCGAGGGCGGCGACCGCGCCTCCATCATCGTGGAGCGAGCACAGCTGAAGATGTATGTCCGCTCCAAGTACCCCGACACGCTGCGAGACCTTTCCCAGCGCGTAGAAAACGTCTGCCGCGGCGCCGCCCTCATGACCGGCTGCCGCGTAGACATCGACTGGGACGAACACCCACCCTCGCTGCCCGTGCGCAGCAACAAAGAACTTGAAGCACGCTTTGCCGCCGCGATGGTCGATCGCGGCCGGCGCATCCTGCCCGGGGGCGTGCTTCCCGAGACCATCGCTGCCTCGACCGATTTCGGCAACGTTTCCTACCGCGTCCCGGGCATCCACCCCCTCGTCAAAATCTCCGACGATTCCGTCGCGCTCCACACCGCGGAGTTTGCGCAAGCAGCGGCCTCCCCAGCCGCCGAAACCGCTATCAGCGATGCCAGCTTCGCGCTCGCCGCAACCGCGCTCGATTTCCTGTCCGACGACGAGCTTGCCCAAGCCGTCGCCGAAGAATTCGAGGCCGCCGGCGGAGCCGTAGACGTCCCCTCATACTTCGATGCGAAGGACCCCTCATGACCGCACCAGCACAACCCAAGCAGCGCCAATCCGTCTTCGACCGCTTCCTCGCCACCGTCGAGCGGCTCGGCAATAAGCTGCCCGAACCCTTCACCCTCTTCCTCGGCCTCTTCCTCATCACCGGCGTCCTGTCGACGATCTTCGCCTTCATGAACCTGCGCGTTCAGGTACCGGGCGCCGAAGAAGAAACGGTGATCCGCGGCCTCTTTACCGGCGAGGGCCTCAGCTGGCTCACGACGACGATGGGGGAGAACTACATAGGCTTCCCGCCGCTTGTCACCGTTCTGCCGATTCTCCTGGCCGTCGGCGTCGCGGAAAAGACCGGCTTCCTTGCCGTCTCCGTTCGCAAGATCTTTGGCGCCGCCCCCAAGTGGCTGCTGCCCTATGTCGTCGGGTTCGTCGGCGTGGTCGGCTCCATCATGGCTGACTCCGCCTTCGTCGTCATTCCGCCGCTTGCGGCGCTCGTCTTCAAGGCGGTCGGGCGCCACCCAGTTGCGGGCCTCATCGGCGGTTTTGCTGCCGCCGGCGCCGGCTACTCCACCTCCGTCGTTCCCACCTCGCTCGATGCCCTATTTGCTGGCATCACGACGAAGGTGATGGAGGCGCTGCCAAACTTCGAGTTCGCGCCCGTCAACCCGGTCTCGAACTACTACTTCAACATCGTCTCCTCGATCGTTCTGTCAATCATTGCTGGCTTCATCATCGACAAGGTCGTGGAGCCCCGGATCAATCGGCTGGGGATCTCGCGCGACTACATCATTCCGGTCAAGGACAAGGCCGGCGCCGAGGAACCCGCGAGTGCCAAGCGCACCGGTGAGGCCCACGCCGACCCGGTCCGTCGTGACAAGCAACCCGAACTACACGAAGGCGAAGAGGTCAGCCTCGAGATCAGTGACGCGGAGCGCTCCGGCCTGCGTGCGGCCCTCATTGCGGGCGGCATCCTCACCGTCGTTATCCTCGTTTCGGTGCTCATTCCCGCTTCGCCGTGGCGCAATGAGGAGGGCGGCTTCCTGCCCGCCTCCCCGCTGCTCAAGTCGATCGTTTTCATCGTCTTTGCCTATTTCATGCTCATGGGAGTCGTCTACGGCAAGGTCGTGGGAGTCATCAAGTCGATGTCCGACCTCGTCGGATTCATGATGCAGGCACTCAAAGACGTCCTCGGCTTCTTGGTCCTGGCCTTCATCCTGGGGCAGTTCATCGCCCTGTTTAACTGGACCGGTATTGGCCAGTTGACCGCGGTCAAGGGGGCGGAGTTCCTCGAGAACATCGGCCTGACAGGGTTCCCGGCGATCCTCGCCTTCATCGTTCTCGCCTCGATCCTCAACCTGCTGATCATCTCCGGGTCCTCGATGTGGACTCTCATGGCGGCGGTCTTTGTTCCGATGTTTGCCCTGCTCGGCTATGAACCGGCCTTCGTCCAGGCAGCCTTCCGGGTGGGTGACTCGGCCACCCAGATCATCACGCCTCTGAACCCGTACATGATCGTCCTGCTGGCGATGATGCGTCGCTACGAGCCCGAGGTGGGCTTCGGGTCCGTGATGGCACGGATGCTGCCCTTCGTCATCCCGTTCTGGGTGGCGTGGGCCTCCCTGCTCGCGGTCTGGTTCTTCCTGGATCTGCCGCTTGGTCCGGGCAACGGAATCATGCTGCCGAACTAGCGAAAAAATTGCCCGGTAAATAACTGGACATCGAAATTTTGGGCGGCTTAGAGTAAGACTCGTCCACGGCTATCGCCACCACGATGGTCACTCACGTCAAGGAAGGAGGGAATGCCGACATGTTCAATCTGATCATCTCTAATGCGCTGACCTCCGTAGGGATCCGCTTCCGGTAGATCACGCGCTGCAGGTCACCACCTGCTCGCTTACCGAAAGCCCTATGGGGTCTGAGCATTTTGCCGACCCCTTTAACCAGTCCTTTGGCGCGCTGCGCCTCCTCGATGTTGTGTGAAAGTGACCCTCGACGTGATGATCAGCGAAATCAGTTATTTACCGGGTGCGTTCTCGGCGAGCGTATCCACGGCCCCGATTGAGCCGCCATGCACTCAGTCACCGGAACTCTTCTTCGCCGAGCAGATGCCCCAATTGCGTGCCGCGCAGCAGGTGTGTGAGCAGTGTCCGCTGCGCGCACTGTGCCTGTCGGAGGCGCTCGAGCGTGGCGAGCCGTGGGGCGTGTGGGGAGGAAAGATCCTCGTGGACGGCGTCATCGTCGAACACAAACGTGGCCGCGGCCGTCCCCGCAAGGACGAGCGGGCAAGCGCCTAGTTAATGAGCGGAGCCGGGTACCGACACGGACAGCCCGGATGAAACCGCCACGACCGTACCCCCGCGCGCAGCGTCGTCGTATCCAAGACGACCGCGCGTGGGGGTACATCTGTTGTGCCGTAACCGAACGCCGCGATCGTCTGGACCGCGAGGGCTGCTGCCAGCGATGTCAAGGCCGGGCTCAGTGGTGGCACGGGCTTGGTTCGCAGCTGGCTCGCCAAGATCGGGCGCGCCTCATCGATGGCAGTTCGGTGCGCTTCCTGACACGTGGGACAGGGCGTCACACCGGGAATCACGACGGGGGAGATCTCAACCGAGTAGTCCCCAATACTCACGACGACAAACGGCTGATCTTCGCGCATGAGCGGTGCGATCCGAGCGGGATCCGCGACGTACGCGCTCGTGAGGAGCGCGATCTGCCGGGACACGGGCTGCCCGGGACGGATCCGGCGCGCGGCCTGATATCGGACCTCGGCCAGTTGCTGAGCAGAGCACACGGGCGAGGGCACCGAATCGAGCGTGATCGGGACGCCTCCGTCGAGGAGGATATCGATGATGGCGGCCGTTAACGGGTGAGCGTCAAGGGCCAGCACGCCGTACGGGGCGCGTTTGGGGCGCGTGCGCATATGCTCCGTCGCGGTGAGCCCCTGAACGATGGCCTCGAATTGTTCGATGTCCTCCGGTGTCAGGGACTTCGCCGGCGCAGCGCCGGTTTCGGCCCACTGCTCAATTGCGCTCACGACGCGCGGTGCCACATCGGTGACGACGTAGGGTTCTTTGAGCCCGTCAGCATCACCGATTTGTAGGTCGGTCAATGAGCGCCACATGAGGACGGAACATTTCGGTTTTCTCACCCCTCCAGTACAACCCCGGCAGGCCGGAAGCGGTAGGGGTCAGCAAAACCTGTGGATAACGCGCTAGTTGCCTTCGCCGCGTTTCTCGTCATCGTCGTGGGCGCTGGCCTCATCGTGGTAGGGCAGCGTGCCATCGAGCAGCGCCGCGAGCCCGGCGTCGATATCGGATTCCGATGTCGATTCTGCTTCCCGGCGAGCCAAGAACGTTTCGGGTTCATCAAGATCCGGCGGTGTGGGCATGACATCGGGATGCCGCCACAGTTCGTCGCGGGCGGCCGCTCCGCGCTCTCGTTCCACGGTTGAAAACAGCTTCGCGGCATCGCGCAGGCGGGCCGGACGCAGCTCCAGGCCAACGAGCGTGGCAAAGACATGCTCGGCGGGTCCGCCCGTCGCGCGGCGGCGCCGCAGCATCTCCTGCAGCGCCGAGGTGTTGGGCAGGTGAGCGCGCGTTGCCTGCTCGGTCACGACATCGACCCAGCCCTCGACGACCGCGAGCGCCGTCTCCAGCCGCTCCAACGCCGCCTTTTGCTCCTCGGTGGAATGCAAGGCGAAGACACCGGAGCTCATCGCTTCGCGAATCTGCTCCGGGTTCGTGGGATCGACCGACTGGATTGCGCTCGTCATTGCGTCCATGTCGATTTCGATGCCCTCGGCATAGGTGCGCAGGATGGCGCGCACGTGGGAGGCCAGCCACGGCACATTCGAATACAACCGGCCGGCGGCAGCCTCTCGTACGGCAAGGAACTGAACAACCTCGTCGAAGGGGACATCAAGGTCCTCAGCGAAGGCCTCGATATTGACTGGAATGAGGCCGAGCCGCGGTTCCGGAGTGAGGGGCAGACCAATATCGCAGTAGCCAAAGACCTCACTGCCGAGCGTTCCAATGGCTTGCCCGAGCTGAGCGCCAAAGATTGTCGACGACATTTTCGTCATCATCCCGGTCGCGATCCCACCGAAATTCTCATCGCCGCTGAGCCCAGGAATGTTCAAGCCCTCGGGAAGCTGGGCATCGCCAATCTGGGCGGTCAGCGTTTCAATCAGGGCATCGACCATATGGGTGGCGACAGGGGTCGCGACATCGATCAGCGTCTCGCGCGTGTTTTCCACCCACTGGGCGCGTGAAAGAACATCGCGCGAGCCCCGGCAGGGCGAGAAATCGGTCACGGAGTCGAGCCAGAGGTCGGCGACTTGCAGCGCCTGGCGATACTGCGCCTCCTGGTTCGCCATGACGGACGGGTCGCCCTTCCCACGAGCGACCTGCCGAGCAACATCGCGAGCCATGTCCGCGTTGATCGGGGTGTCGCCGCCCGCGGCCATCATCGCGTGTATCTGATTGACCATGAGCTGCACCTGATGCGGGTCCATCGGAATCCCGGCGGCCTGTCCCATGGCGCTCGGATCCAAACCCGCTTCACGCATCGCGCGGATTGCGTCTTCGGCTCCCTGCTCGCCTAGAAAAGAGCGCAAAAACTCCATCCAGTTCTCACCGTTAGCTCCCGAGTTTTCCGGGGTCATGTCCTCGCTCATGGCAGCTCCTTAGGTCGTAGCTTCCAGGATAGAGCGCCGGGCACTGGCTTCGCGCCCCGCACCTCTCACAGCGAAATCGGGCACGTGGTCGACGTTTGCAATCACGGCCCCGCGGTGGTGCGATGGTGATATGCCACTGATTAAGCGGTCCACGTCGAAGCGGCCACTGATAGCGAACCTGGGCGCGTTCTTCGGGATGCCCGATCCCGCGCGCGCCACGAACGAGGCCGCACGCGTCAGCGCTGTGCGGCAACGGCGCTCATTCCTGGCGGGTATGGCGACTGTTTTGCTGCTGACCTTCAGCGCCATCGCTCCCTTGCCGTATGTGATTGAGCATCCCGGCCCGACGGTTGATGTGCTCGGGGACTACCGCGGCCACAAGCTCATCACCGTGCCCGATGAGCAGCAGGTCGGTGGCCCGCTGCGAATGACGACAGTCTCCGTCTCAGGCCTTCCTGGCGATTCCATCCTCGCGATGCCACTGACCTTCGGGGTCTTTAACTCCAAACTTGGCGTCATGCCGCGTGAGTTGCTCTTCCCCGAGGGCCAAACCGCTGAGGAGAACCGCGAAATTTCCGCAGCTCAGATGAACTCCTCCCAGGAAAACGCCTCTATCGCGGCGCTCGAGTCCATGGGACGCAAAGTTCCCGTCAACCTCGAAGTAGCGGGCTTCGCCGAAGGCTCCAGCGCGGCCGAACAGGCCAAGGTGGGAGATATCGTGAAAACCGTTGCGGCCCCGGGCCACGAGGTTTTGGATGCCAGCTCCTACCGCGACGTCATTGGCCTCATGTCCACGATCGCCCCCGGCACTAACGTCAAGGTCACGGTGGAGCGAGACGGCAAACCCGTCGACCTTGCCATCACGACGATGGATCCGCCGGTCAATCCCGACGGTACGCCGCAGCGAGAAGGCTCGCTGTTAGGCCTGGCGCTGTATGCCCACCCCAAGGAGAAGCTCGACATCGACTTTGGGGTCGGCGACCGCATCGGCGGGCCCTCGGCGGGCCTCATGTTTGCGCTCGGCATCATCGACATGATGACGCCTGGGCCGCTCACCGGGGACGCATCGGTCGCGGGCACGGGCACGATCTCGCTCGACGGGGCGGTCGGCCCCATCGGCGGTATCCGGCAGAAAATGTGGGGCGCTAAGCGAGACGGCGCGAGCTATTTCCTCATTCCCGAGGCGAACTGCGCCGAGACTATCGGACATGTGCCAGACGGCTTGCAGGGTATCAAGGTTCAGCGCCTGGACGACGCCCTAGCCGCGGTGAAGTCGATCGCGGCGGGGGATACCTCCAAGCTCGCGACGTGTGAGGCCGCGAGCTAGTCGAACGTCGCGAGCAGGGCCTCGGCCAGCCCCGGAACGAGGTTCTCGCCGCCCATGACGTCCGCTTCGTGGTGGCGCATCCGCAGCACTGACCACGTCTCGCCGCTGCGCAATATCCCCACCACCATGCGTACGTCCTCGCGCTGCGGGTGATTGAGGTAGGCGCTCGCATCCGCTTCCGGGCCGAGCCCCGCCTCCGCTTCGGGCGGTAACACGATGCGCTCGACGACGATGGCCGCGCCCGCCACCGCTTCCGGCCACGCAATGCGCGCGAGGAGATCCTCGAGCTCGTCAACCTCCGGCAGCTGATCCTGCTCCACGCTCGTCAGATGCTCGGGATCGTCCTCCGCCTCGACCTTGATCGAGCCCGGCAACTCGGCAGCAAACTGCTCGTCACTGGCCAGGGCCTCGGCCGTGCGGATCAGCGCGAAGAGATGCACGGGACCATCCCACGGCAGCTTCGCCACGTGGTCGTCGATATCGGAAACCGCGCGGGCGAGGGCCCATTGGCGCGGCGTACGGTCGGCGGGAGGTGTCGTCATGGTCCTATTGTCACTCATTTCGTCACGACGACCTGCCCCTTAGCCCCGCGCTCGGCCTCCACCATGATGTGGTTGACGAAGGTGTAGGTGCCGGCCTCGGGGAACTCGAGCTCGACGAACCCGCCCTCGGCGGCCATGAGTCCGAGCGCCTGGGAGCCGCCCGAGAGCTCGTTACCCGGCTGCAGGAGGTAGGCGCCCTCCTTAAAGACCGTGTCGAATTGGCCGCCGACGATGTGGAAGGACAGCGGCACCGCCACTCCGGCGTCGAGCACCCAGAACCGTACCCGCTGCCCGACCGTTACCTGCAGCGGATGCGCCACGTACTGGTTGGGATAGCCATTGAAATGGGTCGTATCGTGCTGGCCGCTTGCGATCTTGGCGGCGTCGGCGATCTGCCCGTCGGGCCCGTAGTAGGACTCGCCCTGCACGAGCACGAAGGAGTGGTCGACGGCGGGCAGGTCCGGCGGTTCGATGACGACGGCGCCATACATGCCGTTCGCGATATGCAGGCTCATCGGTGCCGTCGAGCAGTGATACATCCAGATTCCGGAGCGCGTCGCGGTAAACGTGTAGACGAGCGACTCGCCGGGCTCGATCGTGCGCATCGGTTCATCGGGGGCGAGCGCCCCGGCGTGGAAATCGATCGAATGGCCCATCATGCCCTTATTCACCAGCGTGATGACGAAGGTATCGCCCACCCGCCCGTGCAGCGTCGGGCCTGGCATTTGAGCGTTAAACAGCCAGATGTTCTGTGTTAGCCCGGGAGCGACTTCGATGGTCTCCTCGGTGACGTCGAAGGTGAGGTTGTGCGTGACGGGCCCGGAGGCGGGCGGCAGCGGCGCGAGAACCGGGTCGCGATAGCGGGCCGGATCCATCTGGCCGGCAAGGTCGAAGTCCGCGCTCGGCGCCGGCGCGTGCGCCGAATGGTCATGCTCGGTGCTCGGCGCCGCATCAGCCGATCCGGCGACCTTAATGTGGAAGACCATGCCCATCTGGCGGTGACCTGCGATCGAGCACCAGCCCTCGACGTCCTCGGTGATCACGCCTGCGTCCAGGGTCGCGGTCGCACCGGGGGAGATGCGCTCGGTTGCCGCGCCGCTCGCCAGGACGAGGTCGTGCGCCTGGTCATCGGAGTTTTCCAGGTTGATCACGAGGCGATTGCCAGCGGGAACCTCGACGAGGTCGGGCACGAAACGCATGGTCTTGATATCGATCGTCACCTCCGTCTTCTCGCCCGTCGTCGCGACGGCCGCCGCGGTGGGGGAGGTTGCCTGCTGCGCAATACGCAACCCCGCACCGGCCGGGTCGGCCGCCGCCGCTGTCACGACGATGAGGCTTGTCGCCATGAGCGCGGCGAGCGTCGGCTTCAGCGCCCCGGGTTTCGGAGCCCGCGTGCCATCGCGGCGAATCTCCGGCGGCGGTGCCGCCTCAGCCTGGGCGGCCGTGACGGGCAGCAGAGCACTGATGAGGCAATAGACGGTGGCGAGCGCCGCCGCCAGGGCAGTCACCGACGCCGCGACGATGACGAGCGAGACACTGCCCAGCACGTAGATAGCGAGCGCGAGATTGAGCAGGGCGACGCGCAACGCACCGCCGGCGTTCGCCCGCACATTGCGCACCCGCACCGCGGTGGGGCCGCCGCCGGCGACGACGGGCAGCAAATAGCCGAGCGAGCCAAGGACAATCTGCACGACGCCGCCGGCCAGGATCGGCAGCACGTAGCTACCGAGGCTGGAGAGCACGACGATTGCCTCGCCCGCGATGAGGGACAGGCCAAAAACGACGAGGCTCGCAAGTAGCCACAACGCTCCGGCCGCTACCGACAAGGCAGGAAAGGTCGTTTCCAGTGGGGGGCGGGTATCCCTGGCAAGCGGCACGAGGATCGCGAGCGCCACCGCGACAAACGCTAGAACCCCGAGCCCGACCAACAACCCGCTGGGAAGTGCGGTCCCGGCGATGAGGGGGAGAGCGAGCGCTCCACCAGCCGCGCCCACGACGGTGACCGCGAGCCACGGCAGGTATCGGCGCGCGGCGCGTTCGGCGCTCTCGGGCAGCCGCGTGCGAAGGATGGTCGGCCACAGCGTCAGCAGCGTGCCGATGATCGGCAACCCGATCCACCCGAGCACGTTAAACGACAGGTGCGCGCCGCGCAGCGCCGCGGACATGCTAGCCGAAAGATCGGGCAGCGAGAGCGCGAAACCCGCAATAATCCCGGGCACGAAGAGCGCTGCCGCCATGACGTAGGCTCGCACCGCGAAGGTGAAGCGGGCGGGCAAGGCGCTCGCGAGCTGGCGGCCCAGGCGCACGGCGTGAGCGAGGACCGCAAGTGACAGGATGCCCGCGCCGATCCCCGTCAGCGCCGTGTGGCCGGCCACCATGCCGGCGCCCGTGGCGATGATCCCGACGTTGAGTGCGGCTAGCACGAGGGCTTCGCCGCGGCGGCTGCGCGGCGGGCGCGAACGCAAGATCGAGGTCGTGAAGTGGTTTGTCCAAATAAACAGCGCGTTGGTGGCCACCCCGAGTGTGAACGTGTGGACCATGAGCCACGTCGCCTCGGGGATGAATCGGTGTGCCGTGACGACGGCCGCGGCAACGAGCATCCATACGATGACGACGGCGCCCACGCTCTGGTGCCAGGTGGCGCGAGAAATCGGACTCATGGGGTGGATCCTTCAACGGTGGGGCGAGCAGTTGAGGCTCGCAGTGATGTCGCCACGGAGGTGGCTACGAACGTCAGGACGGCGACGACGGTGATGATCCCGCCAAGCTGCCAGGCCTGGCCCGCTCCGCGAATATCGGCGACGATCCGCACCGCGAGCCCGACGTTGAGCGTGATGGTGGCGGCCCATGCGAGCGGGCGGTAGGGCAGCGGCCGTTTGAGCACGGCGGGCAAAATAATGGGTGCGTGCGCGATGATCATCGAGATCGTGAAGCCGAGCGTGATCGAGTGTATGACCGTGTCATACACGCGCGAGGCTGCAAGCGAACCGCCGAGCAGCCACGCCATTGAGCCGATCGCAAGCCAGGCGGTTGCCGCAAGCATGTTCGCCGCGGCAAACCGCGGAAGGCCGGCGCCGGTAATGGTGCGACGCGAGACGTCGAAGATCGCGAGCCAGCCCGCAAGGGCGAGCAAGACGAGCGCCACGACCTCCGCGGGCACGCCCGCGAGCGTCCCCATCGCCGCGACAAGGAGCGCCGCTGACAGCACGTAGGCGCCGCGTTCGGCGCCCTGCGATAGCGAAATGCGCGCGAGTTCCACCCGCTCGCCAACGATCGTGAGGACGAGGAACGCGGCGAGCCACGGCGCGACGGCCCAGGTCTGGGCCCCAACCGCCCACAGCACGACGGCCGCCAGCCCGCCTACCGCGCCAAGGAGCTGGATCGCGAGCGCGATCGACAGTCCGCGGCGGACAAGGCGCAGATACACGACGACGAGCCCCGCCATGCCAACGATCTGCAGCAGCTGGCCGACCAGCGGATTGCTCGCTAGCAGCGCCAGGCCGCCCGCCGCGAGTGCGAGCGGCGCGATGATGAGGGCGCGCGAGCGAAGCGCGACGACGCGCTCCAAGCAGATGAGAGTTCCGATGAACCCCATGACCATGATCTGGCCGTGCCGCGCGGCCGGCGCATCGGAGACGACGGGCGCCCATGCCGCCACCAGGTTGAGCGCCCAGTTGAGCCCCACGAGCAGGCAGGCGCCACCGATAAGCAGAATGGGCCAACGCCACGCCGTCGGGAGCTGCCGAGTATTAGTCACGGAATTAACCGTACTAAACTCACTCCCGTTCGGACACCTCCACGAGGCAGGAACGCGGTGTGGCAAAGGGCACGAGTCGCGCCGCGGCATTCTCGCCCGAGGCCGCAACAATGGTGTCGATCATGCCGCGGTGGATCGAACACAGCCCGGGCGGCACGTCGGTGCCGGCCGACAGCAGCGGACACTGCCGCAGCTCAAGGGAGCGCCCCGGCTCGGCCACTTCCGGCGCAAACCCCATCTCCACCATGAGCTGCCCGATCGCCGCCAACGAGCCCTCGGACAGGTCCGCACCCTCGGCCTGCATGATGTCCTGGCCCCAGCGCATGCCCCAGTCGTAGGCGATGGCATCCGCCTCGGCCGGATCCAGAGTGCGCAGCGCCGCAACGATCAGCCCTACCAGGTGCTGCGCGGGCCCCTCGATGGAGGAGGAGCGCGCGCGGTAGACCTTCTTCGGCCGCCCCCGCCCGCCGACGGCCTCCGTCTCAAAATCGACGAGCCCTAGCTCCTCGAGCCGTGCCAGGTGCTCGCGCACGGTATTGGGGTGGGCGACGAGTGCCTGCGCCATCTCGGCGATCGACAGCGGATAGGGGTGAGCAAGGATCTCGTCAAAAAGCCGCCGCTGCTGCTTGGTCAGCGAACCGATCGCCGCAAGCGTCTGAGCGGTAGGGCGCGGTCCGTGCTGCGAAATGGCCATGTCTCGACCCCTGTTCCTGCGACGAAAATAATCCGGAGACAACCGGAGATTTTATCACGGTCGCGTCCGCTGCGGGAGGAACGAAGGTGACCGCCGCCCAGCGCGACCTATAGGCTTGATGGAGACGAAACCCCATAGATGGAGTGATTGTGAACTCGGACGATTCGAAGCGACCGGAAGACGAGGACGGCCGCCCCGACGACGAGAAAGCCGGCGGTGAGGGCGGCAAAGCGCAAGGCGGTGACCCGTTCTTCGGTCCCGGCGGACTTTTCGGCGCGGTCTTTGGCGCCCCCGACGGTGATTCCAAGGGACCAGACCGGCCCGTAGGCCCCTTCGGCATGTTCGGCATGGGCGGCCCCACCGATCCACGCCGCCCGGGCGGCCCTTCCGGCCCCGCCGGCCCCGGTGGAGGCAGCGGTGGCGGCGGTGGACGCGGCCCCGCAGGCTCGCCCTTTGGCCGCCCCGGCCGTCCCTCGGGCCCAGGCAAATCGCTCTTCAGCGGCGGCAAACCCAGCCCGCTGCTCATCACGCTGCTGATCCTTGGCGCCATCGGCTTCACCCTGTGGGCCGCGGCAGGTTTTTATACCGACATCCTGTGGTTCAACCAGATCGGATTCTC
This sequence comes from Bowdeniella massiliensis, assembly GCF_023634005.1. NCBI lineage: Bacteria > Bacillati > Actinomycetota > Actinomycetes > Actinomycetales > Actinomycetaceae > Bowdeniella > Bowdeniella massiliensis. The sequence goes on along the minus strand of NZ_JALIQR010000011.1, from coordinate 11,945 downwards.
CTCCGTCTTCTGGACGACGTGGATCGCCCGCGCCGTCATGTTCCTCATCGGCTTCGTCCTGACAGCGCTCGTGCTGTTCTTCACGATGCAGTGGGCTTATCGTTCGCGCCCCAAGGCCGATTCCGGCGCCGCGGCGCAGTCGATGGAACGCTACCGCCAAGCGATCGACCCGATGCGCAAGTTCCTGTTCGTCGTCGTGCCCCTCATCATGGGCCTGTTCACGGGCTCCTCGCTCGCCGCGCAGTGGCAGACGTTCCTGCTGTGGTGGAACCGCGCGCCGTTTAACTCCGAGGACCCGATCTTCGGGATGGACAACTCCTTCTTTGTCTTCTCCCTGCCCTTCATCCGCTCGATCGTTTCCTTCCTGCTGATGCTCGCGATCTTCTCGACGATCGCAGGCCTCGTCGTCAGCTACATCTACGGCGGCGTGAAGACCCAACCGAAGGTCCATATGGACAAGTCGGCCCGCATCCACGCCTCCCTCGCCGGCGCCTTCGTCGTGCTCCTGATCGGCGTGAACTACTGGCTCGATCGCTACTCGCTGCTGCTGAAGCAAAACCCGCGCTTCCTCGGGGCGGGCTACACCGACGTGCACGCGGTCCTGCCCGCCAAGGCGATCCTGGCCGCGATCGCGCTCGTCGTCGTCGTGCTGTTCGTCATCACCGCCTACCGTGGCTCGTGGAAGCTGCCGGCCGTGGGCGTTGCGCTCATGGTGGTCTCCGCGCTCGTCCTCGGGATGGGCTATCCCTACCTCGTCGAGAAGTTCCGCGTGACCCCGAACGCGCAGGAAATCGAATCGACCTATATCCAAAACAACATCGACGCGACTCTGAACGCCTACGGCTTGCAGGACGTCGATACCCAGACCTACGCCGCCAAGACGACGGCTGAGGCCGGCCAGCTGCGGGAAGACTCCGAGTCGACCGCCTCGATCCGGTTGCTCGATCCGAACGTCGTCTCGCCGACGTTTAGGCAGCTGCAGCAAAACCGGCAGTACTACAACTTCCCGCCGCAGCTCAGCGTCGACCGCTACGAGATCGACGGCGTCAAGCACGACACCGTCATCGGCGTGCGCGAACTGCAGCAAGATGGCCTCGACGCCTCCCAGCGCACCTGGGTGAACGACCACACCGTCTACACCCACGGCTTCGGCGTCGTCGCAGCCAAGGGCAACACGACGGCCTCCGATGGTCGCCCCTCCTTCATGCAGCAGGGCATCCCCTCCACGGGTGTGCTCGGCGATTACGAGCCGCGCGTCTACTTCGGGGAATCCTCCCCGCTGTACTCCATCGTCGGAGCCCCCGAAGGCACCGAGCCCTGGGAGCTCGACTACCCCGACGACAACGCCCCCAACGGCCAGGTCAACACGACCTACCAGGGCGACGGCGGCCCCTCGATCGGCAACCTGTGGAACAAGCTGCTGTTCGCCATCAAGTTCGGCTCGTGGGACATCCTGTTCTCCGAGCGCGTCACGAGCGAATCGCAGATTCTCTACGACCGGGCACCGCGCGAACGCGTCGCCAAGGTCGCGCCCTACCTGACGCTGGATGGCCGCTCCTATCCGGCCGTCGTGGATCGCGACGACAACCCGGAAACGCCGAAGGAACTGGTCTGGATCGTCGACGGCTACACGACCTCCAATAACTTCCCCTACTCGGCGCGCGCCCAGCTCGAGCAGGCCGTGGAGGACTCGCTGACCCAGGGCCAGCAGATCATTGCGACGAGCTCGCAGATCAACTACATCCGCAACTCCGTCAAGGCCGTCGTCAACGCCTACGACGGATCCGTCACCCTGTACGCGTGGGATGAAGACGACCCCGTGCTCAAGGCCTGGATGGCCGTCTATCCCGACACCGTCAAGCCGAAGAGCGAGATCAGCGGCGACCTCATGAGCCACCTGCGCTACCCGGAGGACCTGTTCAAGGTCCAACGCGAACTGCTGACGAAGTATCACGTGACGGACGCGCGTTCGTTCTACTCCGGCGGTGACTTCTGGAAGTCGCCGGATGACCCGACGCAGTCCAACGCTCGCATCTCGCAGCCGCCGTACTACCTCACCTTGAAGATGCCGGGACAGGACGAGGCGACGTTCTCGCTGACCTCCTCCTTCACCCCGGGCGGTCAAACCGACCGCGAGGTGCTCACCGGCTTCCTCGCCGTCGACGCCGAACCCGGCTCAACGGCGGGCGAGGTGCGCGAAGGCTACGGCAAGCTCCGGCTGCTCGAGCTGCCGCGTGACCTGACGGTGCCCGGCCCCGGCCAGGTGCAAAACATGTTCAACGCCGCGCCGCGCATCTCCCAGGAACTCAACCTGCTGGCACAAAATGCCTCCCAGGTGATCCGCGGTAACCTGCTCACGCTGCCCGTCGGCGATGGCCTGCTCTACGTCCAGCCGATCTACGTCCAATCGGCGCAGGGCACGAAGTTCCCGCTGCTGCACCGCATCACCGTCGCCTTTGGCGACGAGATCGGCTACGCCGCGACGCTCGATGAAGCCCTCGACCAGGTCTTCGGCGGCGACTCGGGAGCCAAGGCCGGCGACGCGGGAGTCGACCCGGGCGACCGGGAAGCCCCGGGCGATGACGGCGCGACGAAGGGCGCTCGCGAGAAACTCGCCGAGGCCCTGAACCGCGCCCGCGAAGCCATGCAGGAATCGACGACGGCCATGCAGGCCGGCGACTGGGAGGCCTACGGCGCCGCCCAGAACAAGCTGCAAAAGGCGCTCGAGGACGCGGTCGCCGCGGAGCAAGAAGACACCGGCGCAGCGCCGGCCCCGGAGGCGACGGATACCCCGACGCCCGAGGAGACCGGCGGGGAGTAACGGTCGATAAAAGGCCCGGCACCAGGTGGTGTCGGGCCTTTTGTCGCATTCGGGGCCGCATCGCGCATCCTACGATGAAAGGGTGACACAGCTAGCTCACCCCCACGCCGAGATTCCGGACCCCCACGGCGATGATGCCCCGCGACGACATGGCCGTCGTCACCCCACCGTGCGCCAGGTCCACCACGACCTGAATGACAAGCCCTTCATCGTCATCTGGGAGGTCACCCGCGCCTGCCAGCTCGTCTGCCAGCACTGCCGGGCCGAAGCCCAAAAGACCGCCGCACCCGGTCAGCTCACAACGGAACAGGGCAAGGACCTCCTGCGCCAGCTCGCGGCCTACGACAAGCCGCGCCCGCTCGTCGTCTTTACCGGCGGCGACTGTTTCGAGCGCGAGGACCTCGTCGAACTCACAGAATACGGCTGCTCGCTCGGGCTCGCCGTTTCCATCTCGCCGTCGGTCACGCCCCTGTTCACCCGCGAGCGCCTCGAACGGCTCAAAGCCGCCGGTGCGCGCGCCATGAGCGTCTCCCTTGACGGGGCAACCGCCGAAACCCACGACGCATTCCGCGGCTTTGCCGGCACCTTCGACAAGACGCTCGAGGCCGCCCGCATGATCACCGACGTCGGATTCCGCCTCCAGATCAACACGACGTTCACCAAGAAGACCATCCTGGAAGCACCCCAGATGCTGAAAAACGCCATCGAGATGGGGGCCGTCATGTGGTACCTCTTCCTCCTGGTCCCCACGGGCCGCGGCGCCCAGCTCGATGCCCTCAGCCCCGACGAACGAGAAGACGTCATGCACTGGCTGCACGACGTCTCCGACCGCATCGCCATTAAGACGACCGAAGCCCCGCAATACCGCCGCGTCGCCCTGCAACGCGAAGCCGCCGAAGCGGCCGGTACCCCGCACGCCGAGCTCGCCCAGCCCGCCGAGCGCGGCGAGCTTTACCACTGGCTGAGCCGCGAAACCACGAAACTGCTGGGGGAGCGCGCGCCGAAACCGCGCGTACCGCGCCCGCCCCTTGCCATTAACTCCGGCTCCGGCTTCGCCTTCGTCTCCCACCTAGGAGACGTCTATCCCTCCGGCTTCCTGCCCATCGTCGTCGGCAACGTCAAAGACCGCCCCTTCGCCGAGCTTTACCGCGACACCACGGTCATGCAAGAACTGCGCACCCCCGCAATGTTTGGGGGCGCCTGCGGGATCTGCGAGTTCAACCACGTGTGTGGCGGCTCGCGCTCGACGGCCTACGCCCTGACCGGCGACTATCTCGCCGAGGACCCCACGTGCAGCTATCAGCCCGACGCAGCCCGCTAGGACCTGTGAGCGGGAACACCGACCCAGGGTTTGAAAAGTTCACGGTCGCGTCATAAGGTGGAAACCACGACGCGGGGTGGAGCAGTTCGGTAGCTCGCCGGGCTCATAACCCGGAGGTCGTAGGTTCAAATCCTGCCCCCGCTACCACGTCGCTAAGGCCCGGAGCCACTCGGTTCCGGGCCTTTCGCTTACCCCGGCGCGTAGTCTGCGCGCCGCGGATACAGGACAGCGACGTGAATTCTCCTGAATCGTCTGCTCGCAAGGACTCGGCGTTCGAGAAAACGTCCTGACAACACTCGATCACGAGAATTCCACCACCTGGACGTGATCGAGCTCGCCGCCACGCGCGACGTAGATTCGTCCAACACGTGCACAATTAGCGCGCCGGCGGCGGGAGGTGGCGAGGTGAGCCGAGCCGAGGTCAGCATCCGCGACATCACGCGCTGCCCATTTTCTTTTGCCGACGTCGTGCAGTGCTACGCCGCGTCCTGGCGCTCCTCGCACGGATTCTTCCCGCCCGAACGCGTCGCCGCCTTCACCGGCGATGCAGCAGCATCGATCCTCACCGACCTGCTCGCCAAGGGCGGACGAATCTGGGTCGCCGACGTGGATTCCATGCCCGCGGGAATTGTCGCGCTCGTCGGCGAGGAAATCTCCAAACTCTACGTGCACCCCGACGCCCAAAACCTCGGCATCGGCTCCAAGCTCCTGGCCTACGCCAGCGCCCACTGCCACACCCCACGCCTGCACGTCCTGACCATCAACCTCGGCGCGCAGCGGCTGTACTTCCGCCACGGCTTCCGCTTCACCGGCAATCGTCGCCCCTTCTTCGAGCGCATTATGGAACTCGAAATGATCGGACCCGCGCACAGCGGGAAGGTTCCCCTCGCGACGATCGGGCACTAAGCTCATCGTCATGAGGGGCAGGCGCATCGGCTACGCAGTCATCGCCGCTACCCTCACCGCAACAATTATCGCCGTAAGCCTCGTCTTCATCCTCCCGCGCCTCAGCCCCGCCACCACGCGATTTTCCGACGCCGATTTCGGTATCGAGCGCACCACCTCGGCGGCCGACGCTGATCACGACGGCATCGAGGACTACTGGGACTTCTGGCTGGGCGCGCAGGCGGAGGCCGAACGCCATCCCCGCTACGACGGCGCCTACCTCACGAGCAACGGCGGCAGACCGGACCCCGCCACGGGTGTGTGCACCGACCTCATCTGGCGTGCCTTTCGCGACGCAGGCTATGACCTACCCGCGATGATCAACGCCGATATCGCCGCCCACCCCGCCGACTACCCGCGCGTTGCGAGCGCGCCGGATCCCCTCATCGATTTTCGCCGCGTGCCCAACCTGCATGTCTTTCTCACCAAGTACGCGCTGTCCCTCCCGACGGCGATCGAGGGCGCCGAGTTTGACCCGGCCGACTGGCAAGCGGGCGACATTGTCACGCTCGGGCCCGGCGGCGATCGCCTCACCCACACGGGAATCCTCGGCCCGGATCGTGATGCACAGGGCTTGCCTTGGATGGCTCATAACGGGGGCCAGCGCGAGCTCTACGACGACGACCTGCGCGCCTGGCAGATTGTCGGCCACTTCCGGTTCGACGCATCCCGCGCGCCAGCTGCCGTCCTGCGGCTCTGGCTCCACTAGCCGCGGGCCAGCACTCCTCGCGCGCGCCCGCGCCCGCCTACACGCACACGTACCCGCGCCCGCGCGCAAGGCTCAAAGCCAGCCGGACTCCCGAGCAATGTGCGCGGCCTCGGAACGCGTGCGAGCCTTTGTCTTGGTCATAGCCGAGGAGACGTGATTGCGAACCGTGCCCGTCGACAGGTGCAGCGCCGCAGCAATATCCTCGATCGTCGCGCCATCGAGCGCAGCCCGCAGTACGTCGGTTTCGCGCTCGGTCAGCGGCGAGGTGCCGCGCGTCATCGAATCGACCGCGAGTTGCGGATCGATCACTCGCTCACCTGCCGCCACCTGCCGAATCGCCGCAGCAAGCCGCTCCACGGGCGTGTCCTTGACGATGAAGCCGAGCGCCCCGGCGCTGAGCGCCCGCTGCACGTAGCCCGGCCGCCCAAACGTCGTCACAATGAGCGAAGCCGTGTCCGGAAACTCCGCTGAAATGCGCCGCGCGGTGCCAATCCCATCGAGCTCGGGCATTTCCACATCGAGCAACGCCACGTCCACGGACGTCCCACCGCGCGCCAAGTGCGCGAGCAGGTCGAGTGCTTCTGCCCCCGATGCTGCCTGCCCGACGACGGAGATATCGTCTTCCAGATTCAGTAGCGTCGCGAGCGCGCCCCGCAGCATGGCCTGATCGTCGACGACGATGATCGAAATCATGCGTCTACCTCCCTCTCAGCGTGCTCAGCTTGCTCAGCGTGCTCCTGGCCCGCGGCCGCGCCACGCAGTTCGACGCGCCAGCCGCAGCCATCATCGCGCGGGCCATAGGTGACGCGCCCAAATTCCCCGACGCGCTCCGCGAGCCCCGTAAGCCCGCTGCCGGCACCGCCCGTCCCAGCCCCTGCACCCAGCCCGTCGTCACTCACCGTGACACCGGATTCGCTAATGTGCACCCACACGGTACGTGCGCCCCGGGCGTGATGCACGACGTTTGCGCAGCCCTCCCGAATCACGTAGGGCGCAAACCGCCCAACAACGGAGGCGGGATCAATATCGTCCAGCTCCACATTGCTGGTCACATCCAGCGTGATTCCGGCGGCGGTGAGCAGCGCACGCGCCTGGTCGAGCTCCTCATCGAGCCGCGCCTGCCGGGTCGTCGCGACGACGGCACGCACATCGGTGAGCGCCTGGCGCGCAAGGCCCGCCACATCGGCCGCCTCGCTGCGGGCCGCCGCGACCCGCTCGTCACCCACCTGCCCGGAGCCGAGCAGCCGTGTCATAAGCTCGGCCTTGACGGAGATCGCGGTGAGTTGCTGCCCCAGCACGTCGTGCAGGTCGCTTGCCAGTTGCAGCCGCTGCCGCTCTCGCGCGAGCGCGTGTGAACGCTCGCGCGAGACCCATCCCTCGCGGTCGCGGACGATAGAAATCCGAACGAAAAGCATCACGAAGACGTTCACCGCGATGATCGCGTAGCCGTTCCACACGATCGGGATCGGCGCCGTGATGCTCTCCGCGACCGCGATCAGCCCCACGGCCCCAATGAAAGGCACGATGAGCCACCCGGGCAGGAGCAGGATGAACGGAATGAGGTAGGCGAGCATGAAGATCATCGTCGAATCGGTCAACGCCCACAGCCCCACCTGGATGAGTGCCAACACTCCCGCGACGACGAGCACCACCACCGGCACCTTCGGCGAGATCGGGACCTGATCTGCCAGGAGCCACACGACGCAGTACGTGAGGACGAACCCGGCGAGCAGCGCCGCGACCGCATAGGAGCGCCAGCTGCCATCCCACCCTCGAACGAGGGCGATGATCGGATAGAGCACGAAGATGAGGTAGGGGGCCGCCCATCCCAGCGCGGCGAGGCGTACCGTGCCCACGCGCTCAACTATCCAGCGCCATGCTCCGCTTACCATCGTCCTGCCCGCTCCATGTCCTCGTGCACCGGTGTGCTCCTCAGCCTATGCCCCACGCGCCTGCGCCCGCCCGCCCGCGCCCGCGCGCCCGCTAGGACCGTTCGGTGCGTCGCGACGCGCCCCATACTGCCAGCGCCACAAATACCGCAGAGTAGATTGCCGCATTGATGGCGACGCCAGCAGTGATCGCCTCTCCGTTAACGAAGGACAGCGGCAACCGCGCCAGACCGTACAGCGGCGTGAACGGCGCAAGCTGCTGCATGATCGGCGCCATCTGCTCAAGCGGCAGGAAGATCCCGGAGATGAACGCCGACAGCGTGATGATGCCCGACGTCGCCGCATACGCCGCGTCCGAACGTAGCCAGAACGCCGCCGCAAGTCCGATGCACGAGGCGACGAGGGAGACTCCCAGCGATGCCGCCGCCGTGGCGAGCCATACCCACCACTCGAGCCGCGCGCCCGTCGCCCAGCCGACGGCATACGTTACCGCGATGATCGCCAGCGCCAGCGCAATCCCCGCCAGCACCTTCGAGATCGCGTAACGCCCGGCCCCTAGCGGCGTGAGAGCGATCTGCCGCAGCCAGCCCTGCTGCCGTTCCATCGCGACGGTTACCCCGAGCGCCGCCAGCGCATTGATCGCGCCAAAAAACGCCATCTGCACCATGATGAGCCCGCTGAAGGTCCCGTGTCCCAGCGCCACGTTCGAGTAGTCCTGCCCGACGCCGAACATGAGGTACATCACCACCGGCAGCGCCAGCGAGAACGCCAGCATGAATGGATTAAAAAGCGCCGAGCGCAGGTTGAACTGCGCGGCCGAGAGCACCCCAGCCCCGGCTCGCGACCGACGCGATGCCAGCACGGAGGCATGCCCAGCAGTTCCCGTTGTAGTCGTCTCACTCACAGCATTCATGTCGTAACCAGCTTTCCTGTCGTAGTTGCGGTGCGCCTAGGCGCTCTTAGCCGTGGTCAACAGCGCGAAGGAGTCATCGAGCGTTGAATTCTTCAGCTCGATGGCCCGCGCCGCCTCGTGGGATAGGACGACGATCGCCGCCTTGCGCAGGTCCGGCCCCGTGATGGTGAGCTGCCCGCGCGCATAGTCGATCGCATCCGATTGCCCGAGTACCGCCGCGAGCTCGTCCCGCAGCCCCGGCCAGTCCTCCGCATCAAGCGCTGCCGTCAGGTGCTGGGACGCCGCCAGCGCCCGCACTTCCGAGGTCTGCCCATCCGCGACGACGCGCCCCTCGTGCATGACGATCGTGCGCGGCGCAAACAGCTCCGCCTCGTTCAGGTGGTGGGTCGCAAACACGATGGTGCGCCCGGTATCGGCCTCAGTGCGCATCAGCTCCCAGAACTCGCGCCGCGCCCCCGGGTCCAATCCGGCCGTGGGCTCATCCAGGATGAGAAGTTCGGGATCCCCGACGAGCGCGATCGCCAGTCGGACTCGCTGCAATTCGCCGCCCGAAAGCTGCCGGACGTAACGTCCCAGCAGGTCCTCGATGCGAGTGCGCTTGGCGAGCGCGGGAACCGTATCGGCGACGCCGGCGATGCGAGCCAGCATCGTGAGGATGCGCCCGACGCGGTCGTCGCGCAGCAGCGAACCCGACTGCAGCATGACGCCGACGAGGTTGCGGTTGATCGCCTCGGCCGGTGGCGCCCCAAAGAGCGCAGCCGTGCCCTCATCGGGCCGCGTGAGGCCAAGCGCCATGTCGAGCGACGTCGTCTTGCCCGAGCCGTTGGGCCCGAGCAGCGCGACGATCTCGCCGCGGCCAATCTCGACGTCGATGCCGCGCACGGCATGTGTCGTTCCAAAGGATTTGTGTACCCCGCGAAGGGTGAGCGCTGTTTCTGCCATATCTCCATGCTGGCCCCGTGATCCTTTCAACCCCCATGACGGTCGTCCGAACCTCTCCATGACGTATGTCAGGGGTGGCCGTCGTCTTCCACAGCCTGCCTCCCGATGCCTCTCGCATTCCTGTTCTGGTGGGTCTTCGATTTTCGGGTGTTGACGTGTTGGTTTGATCGTGGTCAGTCGCTTGCAGCACTCGCAGCAGGCACAGATCATCCACTCGCTGATTGGTTGGAGGGAGGCGCATTATGGAACTGAAGTCACTGTTCGAAGCGGCTGGTCTTGATGTGCCCACCACCCATCCCGCTGCCGGTAGCGCGCCTGTCGTTTCGGAAGACCTGCTGAATCTCGGGATCGGGATTCTCGCGGCAGCGGTGGAAAATGGTGTTGATCTGCCTGAGGCGCTGCATAAGTTGATTGCGGCCCGCAACATCGAACGCGCCTACAACGCCGTGGCCACACTGCGGACGCAGATTATTGCTGCCGCTGATCAGGCGGGTGCTGCCGAGATCGATGGTTTATCTATGGCGGACGTGATCGCTGAAGAACGCCGCATCCCGAAGAATGCTGCCACCAGCGAGATCCGTACCGCACGTAGCCAGGCTGAGTTTCCGAACGTATTGAAAGCCGCCGCAGCTTCCCGTATCTCGCAAGAGAACCTGTATACGGCGGTTAAGACGTTGGAGAAGATGCGGCCCCACTACAGCCAGGCCGAGTTCCCCCACGTCGAAGCAGCATTGTTGAAGGAGGCGGAGACTCCGGTGCCGGGTGAGTTCCGTAAGAAATGCCGCACCACCTTAGAGATGCTCGACGAAGCCTTACGTAAGGCCAATAACGCCGCGACCGCGAAACGTAGGAAGCAGTCCTTTGATGATCGTGGGCTCGCGATCACGCTCATTCAGGACGGTGAGTTCGGCGCGAACCTGTTCGCCCACATCCCCGCCGAATATTTGCGCATCTTGATGCCAGCGTTGGAGAAGAAGGCCGAAGCCATCGCCAGAGCCCAACGCCACAGCAAAACCCGCAAAGCCGCCGACCGTAAAACCCGCTTGCTGGATGCCTTGTTCACCACCATGACCGGGCACTACCCACCCGAGCCAGACGACCTCACCCACCTCACCGGAAACGACACCGGGCGGGAGGCCACCAACCCGGAACAATCCCCCTTCAACGACGAAGACCCCTTCGACGGTCAGGACCCGTTCGATGGCCCCGGCCCCTACGGCAACCAGGACCCGCACGATGACAACGACCCCTCGGGCGATGACAGTGACGGCCCATCCGCTAATGGCGGTGGGAACCCGAGCCCGAGCAACCCTGGTGGCAATGGAAGTCATGGAGCCCAGGGTCTGCTGTCGGTTTGCTTGAGTCCAAGACTGTCTCGATCTGAAGATCGATACTGAAAGGATGATGAGCATGCCATCGAAGTACAGTGAAGAGTTCAAGCGAGATGCTGTCGCGCTCGTGGAGTCCGGCCTCACGCAGAAAACCGTGTGTAAAGATCTCGGTATCTCGAAGTCAGCTCTCGCCTCGTGGATTCAAGATGCGAGGTTCACGTCGTATGGGATGACCCCGTCAAAAGACCCTGACGAGCAGCGGGAGATGCGCCAAGCGCTCAAACGAATTCGTGAGCTCGAGATGGAAAACGAGGTCCTCAGGCGTGCGGCAGCGTATCTCTCACAGGTGCACATCACGCCCCCAAAATGATTTACCCTCTCGTCCGTGAGATGGCTGCGACAGGCGCCCGGGTTCGGGTGCCTGTCGCAGTGGCGTGCAGGGTGCTCGGCTTCAGTGAGCAGGCGTACTACCAATGGTTGAAACAGCCCATGTCGGCTCGTGAAGTGGAAGAGCGGCATTTGATCGGGTTGCTGCGTGACCTACACGAGGAAGATCCCGAGGGCGGATATCGGGTTCTTGCTGACGATTTGCATGATCTTGGCTACCAGGTCTCGGAGCGGCGGGTGTGGCGGCTGTGCAAGATCGCTGGCCTCCAGTCGGTGATTGCCAAGCGCAAGCGCCGATACCGACGCGCTGGGGCACCCGTGGGTGATGATCTCCTCAAGCGCGAGTTCACTGCTGAACGGCTCGATCAGAAATGGTTGGTGGACATCACGGAGCATTGGACGGGTGAAGGTCGCCTGTACGTGTGTGCGTTCAAAGATGTGTGTTCGAACCGGATCGTGGGGTACGCCATCGATAAGCGCATGAAAGCGTCACTTGCAGTGAGGGCGCTCGAGAACGCGCTGATGCAGCGCGGCTACCCGACAGGCGTCATCGTGCATTCCGACAGTAAGAATAGAGGTGCCTGGTCTTCTTGAATGGTTTGACCCACACAGCGATCGACCCAGAACAGCCGGTCAGGTGCCGTGAGTGCTTCCGAAAGGTTCTGACTCACATTCTGATCGACCAGC